>CAYIIA010000051.1:0-5943 GCA_964363385.1 uncultured Gammaproteobacteria bacterium | reverse complement strand
GAAGTTTCAAAAACTCCGCTTCCGCGGAGGTTTAGCATTCTTTGTTCGAACATCCTATGTTCCCTTTCCGGTCCTCAATCATGGGCCAGCCGCAGCTCGGACATTTTTCTTCTTTGGGCTTGGTCCAGAACGTGGCATCGCAATCCGGATACCGGTCGCAGCCGTAGAAGACCCCTCTCCGGCTTCTCTTGGTCACGATTTTCCCTTTTTCGCACTTAGGACAGGCCAGGTTCAAATCCTGCGCCGCTTCTTTCTTTATGTATTTGCATTTGGGATAGCTGGAACAGCCTTTGAATTCGCCGTAGCGTCCATTCCTTAAGATTAAAGGAGAACCGCAATCCGGACACTTCTCATCCAGAAGCTTGGGTTCCTCCTTGGGTTCGCCGTTTTTGTCCACATCCTTAGTGTTCTTGCATTTGGGGTAATTAGAACAGGCCAGGAACTTGCCGTACCTGCCCACTTTAATGACCATGGGAGAAGAGCATTTTTCGCAGACTTCGTCGGTCTTTTCTTCGGTGAGTTCTTTTTTGGAAAGTTCTTTTTCTTTTTGTTTCAGGGTTTTTGCAAAAGGCGCGTAGAATTCCTTAATGACCGGCTGCCATTTTATCTCGCCCTCGGCGATTCTGTCCAGATCTTCTTCCATCTTCGCGGTGAAATCGTAATCCACGATATGGGGGAAGTGTTCCACTAGAAGATCATTGACCACGAAAGCAATATCCTTGGGTTGCAGCCTTTTCTGTTCATTCCTTTCCACATAACCGCGTTCAATGATGGTGGCAATGGTAGGTGCGTAAGTGGAAGGACGGCCGATGCCTTTTTCTTCCAAGGATTTGACCAATGTCGCATCATTATACCGCGCCGGAGGCTGAGTGAATTTTTGTTCCGGGTTAAGCCTCAGGCATTTAGCAGACTCGCCTTTTTTCATTTGAGGCAGAAGCTCGTCTTTGGCTGAAGCCGGATATATTTTAAGGAAGCCAGGGAATTTAATGATCTGTCCGGTCGTGCGGAAAGAGTATTTGCCGGAAACAATGTCGGCAGAAGTGGATTCCATGATTGCCGGGCTCATCTGGCTGGCAACGGCTCTCTGCCAGATTAATTGGTAAAGCTTGAATTGGTTCCGGTTCAAAGACTTTTCCACTTCAGCAGGAATATCAGCCGCCTCAGTCGGCCTAATGGCTTCATGAGCTTCCTGCGCGCCTTTGGATTTTGTCTTGAAGACTCGGAATTGGAAATATTCCGGACCCAGATTCTTTTTAATGTAATTCTCGGATTCGCCCAGGAATTTCTGGGACAAGTTCAAGGAATCCGTCCTCATGTAAGTGATTAAACCTACGGATTCGCCGCCAATCTCCACGCCTTCATATAGTTGTTGGGCCAGCATCATGGTCTGCTTAGCAGAGAATCCCAAGCGATGATGGGCTTCCTGTTGCAAGGAAGAAGTAGTGAAAGGAGGCAGAGGCTGTCTTTTTAATTCTTTTTGTTCCAACGAAGAAATCACGTACTTGCCGTTTTTCAAGTCCGAAAGGACCTTTTCCGCTTCTTTTTCGTTCTTAATCTCCAACTTATCCATGACCTTGCCGTCCACTCGATGCAGCTTGGCTTCAAAGTTTTCTTTTCCCTCGGTTTCAAAGTCCCCTTTTATCTCCCAGTACTCATCGGTTTTGAAAGCCTGGATTTCCCTTTCTTTTTCCACAATAATCCTGACCGCGACGGATTGGACTCTGCCGGCAGATAGTCCCCTGGCGATTTTTTTCCAAAGCAGAGGAGAGAGTTTGTAACCGACCAGGCGGTCCAGGATCCTTCTGGCCTGCTGAGCATCTACCAAATTAATGTCTAAGGCCCGAGGATTCTCCAGAGCGTGCTTAATGGCAGATTCCGTGATTTCGTGGAAAGTTATCCTTTTAACCTTCTTAGTCCCGAAAATCTGGGCCAAGTGCCAGGAGATGGCCTCGCCTTCCCGGTCTTCGTCAGTCGCGAAGTAGACTAGGTCTGCTTTTTCCGCCAACTTCTTCAATTCTTGGACTCTTTTTTTGGCTTTAGCCGGAACCACGTAAGTCGGTTCAAAGTCGCCCTCAACATCTATGCCCAGGTCTTTTTCCGGCAGATCCCGGACATGGCCAAAAGAAGATTCCACTTTGAAATCTTTTCCTAAAAACTTGGAAATAGTCTTGGCCTTGGTCGGAGATTCGACAATGACTAGATTAGGCATTATGTTAGCTTGTTTCTTTGTATTATATCCCTCTTAAAGATGTTTGTCATCTGCGCATGGGTGTAAGTATGGTTCAAGTAGACGATTTTGTCAAATGCCTAGATTAAAGACATCCAAGATGTCAGAAATGGAAGTGACCATTTTAGCGCCTTGTTGGATGAGTTTGTTCGTGCCCAGGGAAGTCTCGGAAAAGATGTCTCCCGGAACACTAAAAACTTCCCGATTCTGTTCCAGAGAAGCCGAAGCAGTTAAAAGGGCTCCGGATTGTTCCGGTGCCTCGATGATCAATGATCCGAGACAGAGCCCGGAGATTATCCGGTTCCTAATGACAAAAGTGTATCTTTCCGGAGGTTTGCCCGGAGGATGTTCGGAAACCAAGGCGCCATTTTGCATGATTCTGTGCGCCAACCCTAGATTCCTGGAAGGGCAGATGCAATTATCATCCAAACCAGAAGGAATGACAGCAATAGTGGAGCCGTTTTCCAGAGCGACTTGGTGAGCTAGGGAGTCTATGCCTAGAGCCAATCCAGAGACAATAATCCAGTCCAGGGAAGCAAGTTGGCTGACTAGATGTTCCAAAACTTTTTTGCCGTAAACAGAGTGTTTCCTGGTGCCGACCACAGCCAGGCAGGGTTTGGAAAAGATTTCTATTTTTCCCCTGACATACAAGACAAAGGGCGGATCATATATCTGTTTGAGCAGTTTGGGATATCTCGGGTCGGTGATTATTACGGCTTCAATATTGTTTTTTTTCAATTCCTCCATTTTCTTTCCCAAATCAATCTGTCTCTGGTCATTGCAGATCTGCGAGGCCAGTTTCGGTTCAAAACCGCAGGAAATATATTCTGAAACAGGGGCAGACCAAGCCTTTTCCAGATCTCCCCGGAAAAAAGAAAAAATCTTTTGGAATCTTTTTGGTCCTATATGCCGAAGGCACGAAAAACCGACCCAAAAGGGCAATAAATCTTTGTTTTTAAGGGTTATTGACATTTTTATGATTATTTGCTAAAGTGTCATATTGATAGCGGACAGAGCTCTGTTTGCTAGTTGATGAAGAGTCGCCCCCTCCTGCAATTCTTCGTCGCAAATTATGGCCTTATCCTTTTGGATGGGGTCATATACTAGCAAGCAGAACCGTGTCTGCTAAGCGTTCTTTTCCGGGGACGGCCGGTTACGTTGTTGGGCAAACAATAAAACGGGGTCGTATATCTCGTTTCGGCCGTCCCTGTCCAATTTTTCAGCCGTCCTGCTTTCCCCAAAAGCAGGATCCCCAACGGCTGAGACGGCTGCGCTGTCGGAGACCCCCTTGATACCGGACGTCTCCCCCCGTCTGGATCAAACCTCCATCAGCCAGCCGCATTAGGCGGTTGCCGTTCACTCAAGCAAGCCGCCACAGCTTAAAAGAGTGAATGGCAACCGCCACCCCTGTAAACTCGACTCCGCGCAGTCCGAGTTTCTTTTTTTAGTTGAATTTGTTCATCGCGGATTCAACTGAGTCTTCCAGGATTATATCAATCGCTTGGATAGCTTGGTTAAGAATTCCAGGAACAACCTTTTTTTCTTTTCCGATCTTTTCCAGAACATAGTCAGCCGGATCCATCTTTTCCAATCTGGCGGTCTTTATGCCAATCTTTATCCTGACAAATTTTTTTGTCCCGATTTGTTGGATAATGGAAGCGACGCCGTTGTGTCCGCCCGCAGAAGATTCGGAAACGATCCGGATTTTTCCCAGAGGCAGGTCTAAATCGTCATGGACAACGATTAAATCCGTCGGAGGAATTTTGTAGAATTTCATCAAAGAATTGACCGCGATCCCGGAATTATTCATGAAGGTAAGAGGCTTAGCCAGGATGTTTTTTTCCACGGACACCTCGGCCTGGAACTTGGCGGATTTTTTGAATTTCCCTCCAGTCAATCCGTCTAAAACCAAAAAACCGAGATTGTGCCAAGTCGCCTCGTACTTCTTTCCCGGATTGCCCAAGCCGATGATTATTTTTTTTCTTCTTTCCATTTTATGGTCTCAAATTGAATGGGAGTGCCCAAAAGATTGAATTTCTTCCTTAAGTTGTTCTGCAGGAATCTTAAATACGAAAAATGCAAGATAGCCGGATCATTGACAGAGATGAGGAAGCGGGGCGGATTGGTTCGGATCTGCTTGATCTCGTAAATGTATGGATTTTTCAAGCCTTTGCCTCGGGAAGGCCGGTGTTGTTTGATCTGTGACTTTAAGAATCTTTCCAGCTGGCTGTCTGAGATCTCCCTCTTCCTGGCCTCCGCCACTTCCAAGACCACGTCCAGGATCTTTTTAGTCCTTAAGTCTTCCTTGGCAGAAACAAAGATCACCGGCGCCCACCAAAGATAGGGGAAATGGACTTGGTAGTATTCAATGTATTTATTGACCGTTGCCGTATCCTTTTCCGGGATTAAATCCCATTTATTCGCCACGATGATGACCGGCTTGGAGTTTTCCAGGATCATCTGTGTGATTTTCTTGTCCATGGAATCTATCTTCTTCTGCACCTCAGTGATCAGGATGACGATATCTGCGTGCTTGATGGCCGCCAGGGATTTATCCAAAGATTTCTTCACCAAGCTTTTTGGATTGATGTTTCCTCTTCTAATGAGCCCAGCCGTGTCTATAAGGGTGAAGGTTTTGTCTTTGTAGAAGAATTTAAGGTCATGGGATTCCCTGGTAGTATGGGGAATCTCGGTGACAATGGCCTTTTCTTCTCCCAGGATGGAATTGAAGATGGAGGATTTGCCCACATTGGGTTTGCCGACGATGGCGATCTTAAGTCCCTCTTCCTCAGTTTTGGCTTTCCTGCGAGGCAGGCGTTTGACGACTTCATCCAAAAGATCCCCGGTGCCTGAGCCGTTGACGGCGGAAACCATCAAGGGTTCGCCCAGGTTTAATTTGTAAAGATCGCCGGAATACTGGCGCCATTTCAAAGAGTCGGCTTTGTTGGCCACCAAGAAAGTTTTTTCTTTCAAACCCTCTTTGACCAAGGCTCTGGCCAGATCCCGGTCTGAAGGCATTATACCGGACTGGATATCAACAACGAATAAAATCAGATTTGAGGATTTTAGAGTTTTTTTAGCCTGCCTGACGATATTAGTGTCAATGATATTGGAATTTTTGTAATCCACATCCAAACCGCCGGTGTCTATGAGGCTGAACTCATGATCCCGCCAGTTCACTTGGTCGATGTTCAAATCCCGGGTCGTGCCCGAGATCGTGGAGACAATGGCCTTGTTTTTTTCAATCAGCCTGTTGAACAGGGTGGATTTGCCTACATTGGCCCGGCCGACGATAGCGACTTGAGGAAGAGTGGTTTTCATGTATGTATCTTAGCTTAAAATGGGATAATTGGCAACTTCTTGACAAGGTTTTTTAAATAGTTTACACTTATTCCAGTAAGTCGAAAGACTTAAAGTTGTCGATGGCTTAGAGGCTCTACTATCAGTGGAGCCTCTTTGGCTTTTTGGAT
Source organism: uncultured Gammaproteobacteria bacterium (assembly GCA_964363385.1). GTDB lineage: Bacteria > Patescibacteriota > Patescibacteriia > 2-01-FULL-39-33 > 2-01-FULL-39-33 > CAYIIA01. The sequence goes on along the minus strand of CAYIIA010000051.1, from coordinate 246 downwards.
GAATTCTTTGATTTTATTGATTTCAAAGATAACTAGGCCGTTTTCTTTCATATCATTCAATTCCGAAGAGATTCGGCCGGATGTGGCAAATAGAATAACTTTCTTTTTAAGATGGATCAGTTTTTCGAGAGGATAGGCGAAGTCGCTGTCGCCGCTCCAGAGCACAAAGGTTTCTGCGTCATTGCTGTCTGATATCATGTCAACGCTTATCTCCGTGTCAAAATTGCATTTTAAATCGTCAATATA
>CAYIIA010000050.1:0-5957 GCA_964363385.1 uncultured Gammaproteobacteria bacterium | reverse complement strand
AAGTACTCGCTGCTAAGGACGGATACCCCGTCCGCTTGCGGCGGGGTAGTTCATTTAATACCTCCTTGTTTTTTATTGAGTTTGTTAATTATTTTTTTTGCCAAATAAGCCGCAATAAGCGAAGTTGGAAATGCAACAATAAACCCAACCCCGAAGCTTCTAAGCCAGATCAATAAAAAACGATCTATTAAGCCAATGTTTATAAACGTCATTATAAAGGACATGGTGAATGCCATTATAACAGACATTATTAATCCAAATAGTAGACGGGTTTTTATATAGTTAAAGGATTAAATAAATTATGCGCAACTAGTCCTTAATACGCAACACCGCACTAAAAGCACAGCCCTATCCTCTTTCAACTCTTCTCCGGATCTTCAAGATAATGGCGAATCGCATAGCAAGCCTTGTCAAAGACCTCCGAGTCGAACAAATCCCCTTCCTCCTCTCTTAATTCATTTGAAATTCCGGGAATTTCGATCTTGCCATCTTTTAACAATAAATCTATTATTTCAAGCCTGTATTTTAAACCAGCCACTTCCTCTGGCGTGAACTCATGCAAGCCTGCTTGCCAATACAAATCTTTTTCCGAAACCCTCATATATTTCCGATATCTCTTGAATAGATTTTCTAATATCCCTCGTTTTATTTTATTCATTACGGGATCGCTAGGCAGCTTAATCACCAACAACCCCTCTTTGGTTTCTGTATCCCAATCTTTTATTTCTTCTTTAACCTTAAATTCTTTGGATTCCATAATTTTGTAATTACCCCCGCTCAATCTTCTTAAACCCGCAATACGGATGCAAAGCCTTTGGAATCGAGATGGAGCCATCCTTCTGCTGGTGATTTTCCAGGAGAGCGATCAAAGCCCGGCCGATGGCAATCGCCGTGCCATTCAACATATGGACATACTCCGTCTTGCCTTCCTGGTCCCGGTATTTGATGTTAAGCCCCCTGGACTGGTAATCCGTGCAGTTGGAAGTAGAAGTGATCTCTCCCCAATCCCCGGAAGAATCATCTTTTCCTGGTTTGCCCGGCATCCAAGCCTCAAGATCAAAGGTGCGGTAAGAAGGAGAACCAAGATCCGCAGTGCAATGATCCACCACCCGGAAAGGAATCTCCAAACCGGAAAAAATCTCTTTTTCAATCCCTAAAATCTCTTGGTGAGCCTGTTCGCTCAAAGAAGGCAGAACATACTGGAACATCTCAATCTTAGTGAATTGGTGGACTCGGAATATCCCTTTGGCGAATTTGGAATATGATCCTGCTTCCGTCCGGAAACAATGCGAGACAGCCACATATTTCTTAGGCAGATCATTTTCTTCCAAAATCTCGTCTTTATGGTATCCGCCCATAGTGATCTCTGCAGTTCCAATCAAGGAAAGATCTGAATTCTCCACATTGTAGACCTGAGTGGATTCTCCCCGAGGATTGAATCCCAAACCTTCCAACACTTCCCTTTTGGCCAGATCCGGCGTAGAGAACGGCGTAAAGCCGTGTTCCAGAGCCGTATGGAGAGCATACTGGATCAAGGCGAACTCCAACAAAACTAATTCGTTTTTAAGATAGTAGAATTTGGCGCCGGAAACCTTAGTCGCCCGGTCGAAATCTATAAGATCCATTTTTTCCGCAATCTCCACATGATCCAAAGGAATAAAGTCGAATTTCTTCGGTTGTTTGACCACTTCCACAATCCGGTTGTCGTCCTCATTCTGGCTCACCACCACTTCCGGATGAGTGAAGTTCGGCACTTTTAAGATTAAATCCCTGAAATCTTTTTCTAAAGGCTCAATGCTAGTCTCCAACTGCTTGATCTCCTCCCCCACTCTCTTCATCTCTTCAATGATTTCCGGAGTCGGCTTAGTTTTAGAAGCAATATTCCTCTTACCTCTTAACTCATCTAATTTAACAATAGTGTTCCTTCTTTTTTTATCCACTTCTAAAAGCTTATCTATGTCCACCTGGACCAAACGGTTCTTGCAATTCTCTTTTATCTTCTCCGCATTCTCGCGGATCAGCTTGATGTCTAACATATGATTAGTTTAATTCTCTAGCTTTAATGGCAAAAGGCAGAAGGCAACTATTGATCTCTGCCAAAGGGATGCCGTACACTCGACCGCCAAGATAATGATCTGCGACTAACTCTTTGAGTCGAGCTACTTCCTTTAATCTATTTTTAAACCTCTTATCGCTTAAGGTGAAATTTATTAATTCCAAAGCCCGATCTAAAGAGTTTATTTTAGCCTCAATATCATTTCTTTTTTCCCAACTCTCCGCTCTGGACAACTCGCTATAAATATTGCCCATTTGCTCGAATATGGACATTTTTTGCCATCTCTCTTCCATTATTGTTTTATTAATTCAAAAATTATTTTTGAGATTTTTTCTCTGATTTCCGGCAAATCAATATCAGCTCGACGATTACCCTCCCTGGGCCTGATGTTTATTAAAGAATTATATTCGATCATTTTTTCCAATGACCCATTAGGATAAAGATTGATACCCCAGAGATCTGTTTGCCTGGAACCGTTTTCTAAAAGAACCTGTTCCGCATCCACATGCCATTCGCCGCCAACAGCGATAATTCCTTGTTTTATATCCACCACAGCCTTAACCATATCGCCGTAATTCTTTTCGGCTATTTTTTTTAATTCTTCCAAACTGATTTCTTTCTTTACTATTTCAATCTTAAACATATTAAAAGTTTATTCCTCAATTATCTCCACTGCATTAACAATGACCGGCGTCACCGGCTTTGATATTTCTCCCATCTCGCTTGCCACTACCGACGCTCCCGCAATCTTGTCCAAAACGTCCAGTCCCTTAACGACCTTGCCGAAGATCACATAATTTTTAGGCAAAGAATAATCCGCATGCATGATGAAAAACTGGGAACCGTTGGTATTGGGTCCGGCGTTAGCCATAGCCACTGTGCCTCTGACATATTCTCCAGCAAACGGTTCGTCATTGAATCGGTAGCCAGGACCACCCGTACCGTCTCCCTTGGGATCCCCGCCCTGGACCATGAAGCCCTTAATGACTCTGTGAAAAACCGTATTGTTGTAAAAATTGCTTTTAGCCAAAGAAACGAAATTATTCGCGGTAATGGGCGTATCCTTAGTATTTAAAACAACTTCCATGTCTCCAGCGTCTGTGTGAAGAATGGCGGTGTAGGATTTATTCTGGTCGATGATCATCTCCGGCATATTAGGTGTTTGGTTATTTGTCTGTGGTTGATCCAATGCTTGGCTTTCTAAAGGAGGGCTATCCATGATCCCGGCTACGCCTCCCGGAGTCGGAGTTACAGCCACTTGGCTGCCGCAACCGGCTAAGAACAAGATGGATACGGAGAGGATTAGGAGTTTTTTCATGATGTTCTTTTATTAAATTTGTAACTTTTATTCACAACCCCAGCCGTCATGATCACGATCAAGATCAAAAACATCCGGACCTATAACTTGTACTTTGCCCGTATAATACGGGCCATTGCCTGAACCGCTAACACAATCATAATCGCTTGCGTTTGGATCCAGACAACCGGAGTAACTAGGATGACAGTCTGGCTCTTTCTTAGGCTCATCTTTGATTACACCTTCTATCTTTACGGCTTCCTGGATTAAGGGAGGAGTGTTTTTATCTATTGGTAGGGGCGGAGCAATTTCTTGCGCTTCCGGTTTGATTGTTTCGATTGTCTTTATACCTTCTGTATTATTTAATGGCAGACTTGCTTTGTTCGTACATGCTGTTATAACAATGATCAGGGTAAAAAATAATAAAATCTTTACATTTTTTCCCTGTATCATGTTGTTATTTTTTATACTCTATTTATCTTCCTTAGGCCTTAGCAGTGGAAACAGAACCACATCGCGGAGATTGTCCTGCTGGGCTAGAAGAGCCGCCAAACGGTCAACACCCATGCCCCAGCCTGAGATAGGAGGCGCGCCATGCTCCAAGGCTTCCACATACTCATCATCCTTGCTCATCGCTTCTTCATCACCGGCCTCCTTCATTTGGGATTGCTTTTCAAACCTTTCCCTTTGGTCAAGCGGATCCACTAATTCGGAGTAGGCGTTCACTATCTCCCAGGTATTAATGACTAGCTGGAAACGATCCACAATCTTCGGATTTTTGTCGTTCTTGCGGGCCAAAGGGGAAATCTCCAACGGATGGCTGGTCAAAAAAGTAGGCTTCACTAATTTGGAGCGGGAAACCGTTTTGTACAGAGAGTCGATCAGTCCGGACAAATTCAATTTATTCAAATCCTCTATTTCTATCTTCTTCTTTTTAATTTCCTTCCTTAAATCCTCAGCTTCGGGAAATTCATCAATATCTATGCCGGAATCTTTTCTAATCAGGTCACGGAAGCTCAGTCGGGGCCAAGGCGGAGTGAAGTCCACCTCTGCCAACTTCCCTTGCCTGTCTTTGATTTCAATCTTCATGGTCCCGAAAAACTTCTTCAGCAGGAAAGAAAACAGTTCTTCCGTAAATACCATATTATCTTCAAAATTCCAGTAAGCGACGTAGTGCTCCAGCATCGTGAAATCCTGCAGATGGGAAGGATCCATGCCTTCATTCCTGAAACACCGGCCGATTTCAAAAACTTTTTCAAAGCCGCCGACAATGCACTCCTTCAGGAATATCTCGGGCGCAATGCGCAGATACACGTCCAGATCCAAAGCATTGTGATGGGTCACAAACGGCTTAGCGGTGGCGCCGGAGGCGGTATTGCACAGAATGGGAGTTTCCACTTCTTGGAATCCCCTTTCCCAATAGAATCCCCTGATGTTCTTCACTAATTCGCTTCTAAAAACAAATCTTTTTAATGTCTCCTCGTTAGCGATTAAATCCAGATACCTCTTTCGATACATGATCTCCGTGTCCTTGATGCCGTGCCACTTCTCTGGAAGCGGAAGGATGGCTTTACCCAGCATCTCATACTTTTCCACTAAAATGGAAATCTCGCCTTTCTTGGTGGTAAAGATCTCTCCTTCCACGCCCAGAAAGTCGCCAAGATCAAAATGGTCAAGAAAGAATTTAAAATTCCCTTTCAGTTCGTCTTCCTTTAAAACAACTTGGATCTTTCCAGAAAAATCCTGAAGGTGGCAGAAGATTATCTTCCCCATCTCTCTCCTGGTCATGATCCGGCCAGCTGTCTTGACCTTGCTCCCCTCTTTTAAGGATTTGGCCTCGCTTAAAGACTGTTTTTTGTCGAACTTATCCGGATACGGATTTCCGGTTTTTCTAAAATCCTCCAGACGCTTAAGGCGCATGGAACGTTCGTCAAAGTCTGTTTTTTCCTCTGTTTTTGGCATATGTTTAATATGCTTAATTTTACAAGATTAAAAAGGATTTTACAAGTTAAAAACCGCCCACTTAAGGGCGGCTCTTGTTTTTCCTTAAAACCTCGCGAACGCTGCCATACCCATGATTCCGTGGATAATGCCGACAACCGCCACATACAAAAAAAGGACGAAGGCAAGTATCCCGCCGTACATAACAACCGGATACCCGAAGATGGGAGCCAAGGCCAAGCTTACCAACTATATTATTTCTTCTTTTTCTTTTTATCCCTGAAATGCTCCACTAGCTTCCCGGCTCCTTCAATTAAAGGCGGGAGGTAGTTAGCCGTGGAATCCACTTTTTTCTTAATCATCTCCAGGATCTGCTCGATGAGATCCATCTTTTTCCTGAAACTGCCGGTGGTTTTCTTGACATCGCGCAGGATCATGGCGATATAGTAAGCGCTCCAACCAAGGAAAATACCGATCCATAAGATAACAAAAGACAGGACGATCCAAAAGATGTCTTTAGCCGAGATAAGCATGGGAATTGAGATTATTTATCTAACAGATATATTATACTCTTTTTTCAAAGTCGAAACAACTTTGTCCTGGATTGCCTGAGCCTCGGGCAGAGTCAGGGTTTTTTCGTCATCCCGGTAAGTCAGCCTGACT
>CAYIIA010000049.1:0-6008 GCA_964363385.1 uncultured Gammaproteobacteria bacterium | reverse complement strand
TCGGCGTATCCGCATAAGAATCTGGAAAATCTGATCCTGGCTTTCCAAAAAATGAATTCAGACTGCCAATTGGTTTTGGTAGGCAAGAAGAATCGTTTTTACCAGGAGTTGGAAGCCAATATTCCGGATAATCTAAAATCCAGAATTATCTTGACAGACTACCTCCCGGACGAAAAACTGGCCTCCTTGTACCAGTCAGCCAAGCTGTATGTCTTTCCCAGCCTCATTGAAGGTTTCGGCCTGCCTCCTTTGGAAGCTCAGAGCTATGGCCTGCCGGTCGTAAGCTCCAACGCCACTTGTTTGCCGGAGATTTTGGGCGAGAGCGCGATGTATTTCAATCCTAATAATATTGAAGATATGGCGGGAAAGATGGATCTTGTTTTAAAGGACGAAAGCTTAAGGCAGGAATTAAGGGAAAAGGGATATGGCAATCTTAAAAGATTTTCTTGGAAAAAAACAGCTTTACAAACCCTGGAAATATATTCTTCTCTTGACAAAAAGTAAAATATGGCATATGCTGGGATGAGACATTGGCGAAGAGGCGTCAATGAAAACAAGGAGGAAGAACCATGCTTGAAAGAGAGATCCAGAAAAAGATAGGCGAGAGAGTGACCGTCAGACTTAAGAGGAAAGTCGTGCTCTGGAAAGTCGACAAAGACGGAAATGGAAAGGACGTAGCATACGAACCCGGAACATATCCGGCAGTAGTTGCGCCCAATCCCGTGGGTTCCAGTCAGGATCCGCTCCTGTACTGGTTGGTGTTGGAGCAAGACGAAGACGCAGTAGTGGGGGACAGTATTGGTTGGTTTTTCGGCAATTCGGACGTTTTTGTGAGAGCCGTATAACCAGGGATAGTTTTCCGGGTTTTGCCTCGTGGCAGAACCCGGGTTTTTTTATTTGACAAAGCCGTTATTTTAGGTTAATATAGCCAAGCCCGCTCGAAGGAGAAGCGGAGAGTGAAACAGCCTCTTAGTGGAAAGAGGTAAGGAGGAAAGATGAAGAATGGAGATAGGGTGGTTATGACTGTGAAATCGCCAATAACCATGAATGCAGTGAAAAACGGAGTAATGGGTAATGACGGAAGGGAGGTGGTTTCCGGCAAGTACAAAGCAACTGTTATTCCGAGTCCCACGGATCCGGTCTCGCAAAAGAATCCGGATAGGTTCCTTGATCGCCTGTGGCTTTCCTTGGATGGTTATAGCCAGGAAGAGGATCTAGTCATTGGCAGGCCGTGGATCTCCCTTAATAACGAAAGGGGGGTAAGCATCCGAAAAACCACAAGATAAAACTGTCTCTGGGCCCAGGCTGAGCGTTCAGCCTGGGCTTGGAATCAAATCTCCAAATAATTATCCCCAACCCTTAGAGGGTTGTTTTTTATTTCTGATTCGTGGTATAATAGAAGAAATATTCAGTAAAAAATATCCCCGAATCAGTCAAGGGGTTTTTCTCGCATATAAATCCTTCTAGGTGACAAAAAAAATCAAGAAAAAATCCGTTAAAGCCGGAAAAACTGTAAAAAAACAGCCTGTTTTGTCGTGGAAAATTAAAAACTTAACTAAGACTGGATCCAAGTTGGTCATGTTTAAGCAGGAAAAAGCCGTAAGGATTCCAGTTGGGGATAAAATTCCAACCTTAAAGGTGAATGTCGCTTCCCACCCCTTGGATACTTACCAATCTCCGCATCTCCTGGATCTTTCCCAGAGCCGTTATATTGAAAAAGTGAAGCCGGTTTCAAATACAGTGGATTTGGATTATGGGAAACTGCCAGGCGGAGACCTTCTCTCCAAACTTTACGTTTTTGATCTCCTCGACCTGGAAAAGAGCGAGGTTTACAATGCCTTGAAATCTGTTACCCATTCCTTGGAGCAGACAGTTAAAAGGCCTTTTCAGCAAGTGGATTTTTCTCCCAAATTGCCTTTAACCCTTGGGAACGATAGATTTATAAAAAGAACCTTAATCTGGCAAGATGTCTTGCTGGTTAATCTGGCCGTATTCTTTTTTTCAGGAGCGGTTAATGCTTGGAACTTGTTAAGAAGCTTTTTCTTGGCCCTAGAACATAGTTTCCGCCAAAAGCCGGATGAAGTCGTTTCTTTCAAGCTTAGGGAGATTGAAGATGATCCTGTTGAAGAAATTATCCAGGAAGAAGCGTTTGAAGATATTTTTAAAGAAGAGGATGTGCCGGAGATTCCGATCCAGAAAGCTCCTTTTATTTGGCCGTCATTTAATTTCTCCTTTTCAAGAACATTGAAACCAGTTCTGGTTTTCGCTGTTTTAGCCCTTTTAGCCGTCATGCCTTTCAGGGCCTACACCTACTACCAAACCGTGCGGCAAGCTAAGGGATTAGTCTTGGGAGAGGCGGAAAACGCCATTGCCAACCTTTCCTTGGCTCAAGGCAAGATGCAGGAATTAGATCTGAAGAACGCCCAAGAATACTTTGTTTCTGCTGATCTGGCCTTTACTTCCGCCCAACAAGAATTAAAAACTATTAATTCGCCCATAACGTTCTTGGCAGAGATCATGCCTTTTAATAACTCATATAAAACCGGCAAGAACCTGATTGATTTAGGCAAGAATCTTTCCGCGGCCGGCAACCAGGTTTTGGATGGTGTCAACCGTTTAAGCGAGAATCCATCGGAAGATTTAACTGAAAAAATCAAATTTTTCCAGACAAAAGCAGCGTTGGCTTTGCCTGAGCTTAAGAAAGCGGAAAACAATCTTAACAAGATCAAAATCGGTTCTTTGCCAGAGGAGAACCGGGATCAATTCATTAAACTTAAAGAAAAACTCCCGTTGCTCATCAGCGGCTTGGAAAAACTGGGTCCGACATCGGAATTCGCCATTAAATTCCTTGGAGACAATGACTTAAGGAGGTATCTGGTAATTTTCCAAAATGACAATGAACTCAGAGCTACCGGCGGATTCATGGGCAGTTTTGCTCTAGTAGATCTTAAATCCGGACAACTGGAAAAGATCACTTTGCCTGGAGGCGGAACATATGACGTCCGAGCGGGTTTGAACGAGCTTTTAAAGGCTCCTCAGCCATTCTGGCTCATTAATACCCGTTGGGAGTTCCAGGATTCAAATTGGTGGCCGGATTGGCCCACTTCGGCTGAAAAGATCTCCTGGTTCTACCGCAAGTCTGGCGGTCCGAGCATTGACGGCGTCATTGCCATTAATTCAGATTGGTTAGGCCAGCTTTTGGATGTAACCGGAGAAATACAACTGCCGGATTATGGCAAGACGATTACCTCGGCCAATTTTGAATTGGAACTCCAAAAGAGCATTGAAAGGGAAGCCACTGATAAATACCAGCCGAAAAAAATCTTGGCTGATCTAGCCCCTAAGTTAGTGGAAAGGATTTTTGCCTCCCAACCCAAAGATTTTTTGAATCTGGCCGTTGCCTTGGAAAAAGGCCTGAAGGAAAAAGACATCCTGGTGTATTTGACAGATCCGGAATTGGAAAAAGTAATCCAGGAAAATGGCTGGGACGGAAGCCAGAAACAGGGGGACAAGGATTATCTCATGGTTGTTTCCACCAATATCTCCGGGGGCAAGACAGACGGTGTCATTAAACAGGAAATATATCATCAGGCAGAAATCCAAAATGATGGTTCAGTTTTAAATTCAGTCATTATTTCCCGCCATCATTTCGGACCGACTGATGAAGATTTCACCAACCAGCCCAACAGGAGTTATATGCGGGTGTATGTGCCTCAAGGAAGCGTATTAGTCAAGGCCGCCGGCTTCAACCAGCCCGATGAAAAGGAATTTAAGAAAGACCAGGCATACCTTGATTTAAGCGATGATCTTAAGACAGAGTTCGCCGCTCAGACAGATCTGGATTCCCAGACCAGGATTTACGAAGAAAACGGCAAGACGGTTTTTGCTAATTGGCTCACCTTGGATCAAGGAGGAAGCCAAGATTTGCTTTTAGTGTATAGGTTGCCTTTTAAAATGAATTTAAAGGATTTTTCCCTGTCTTCCGGCAACCGGTCATACAATCTTTTAGTTCAAAGGCAACCCGGCATGACTGAAGGGGAATTTTCCAGCAAAGTGGCGTATCCGGAAGGATTATCTCCCAAATCCGCCTATCCGGAAAATCTTTTGTCCAATGGTTTAAATTTCCAAGCCAATCTGAACCAAGACCTTTTTTACAACATAAATTTTTAATTATGAAAATGAATTTTTTCAAGTCCAACAAAGAGAAGCCGGAATTAAAGCCGATCCTGGTTTCAAATGGAAGGAAATTCAGGAAAGAAGTGAACACTATGCAGGATGATATCGGCGGCATGGTGGCCCAGAAAAACGGCAGCAAGCTGGACAAGGAAATGCAACGCAATCTGACCCAGGTTTACACGGACGGCGACGGGCATATCCCGGATCTGACTAAGCTGGAAAAAAACACCAAGCCGGTCTGGAAAAGAGTCTTGTATTGGCTGATCGGAATTTTAGCCGTGCTTTTAGTCGTGGGCGTTTCCGGATTCTGGTTTTTTCTTTCCTGGGAAAATAACAAAAGCTTTACCAATGAAAGCGTTATGATGAGAATAGTGCCGCCCATAACCATAGTTTCAGGCCAGGAGGCGACTTACACCGTAAAGATAACCAATAATGAAAAAGTCAATTTATATAACGCTCAGCTTAGATTGACCTACCCGGATAATTTCCAATACGCGTCTGGAGAGCCGGAAGGAACCGGGGATCAGAATAATCTTTGGGATTTCAGCGTCCTGAAAGTCGGAGAAACCCAGGAAATAACCTTTAAAGGGAAAGTCACGGCTTCTTTGGGATCAGTCCAAACGTTCAAAGGCGTTTTGGAATTCAAGCCGGCTAATTTAAATGCCACCTTTAAACAGGAGACTATTGTGGACGTGGCAATTTCTTCTTCCATTATCAGCCTGACTTTCACTGGTCCGGAAAGCACCTTGGCCAACCAAGAAAATGAGTATGAGGTTAAATACAAGAATATCGGCCAGGAGACCTTGAAAGATCTTCAATTAGTCATTGATTACCCCCAGGGTTTTGTCTTGGCTTCTTCAGATCCGGAATCATCAGAAAAAGGGGCAGATAACATTTGGACTATTGCCGAACTAGCTCCGGAAGCTGAAGGGGTTGTGAAGATAAAAGGGGACTTTTCCACTTTGACTGAAGACGGCAATCAGGAGATCAAAGCCCGGATGATGATGAAGTACAACGGAGATTACTATCCTCAAAGCGAGGAAATATTCGCTATTAAAGTAATTAAAGACCAGCTTTCTTTGCAGTTAGTCGCTAATGGCTCAGCTGAAGACCAGCCCATTAATTTCGGAGATTTATTAGTATACTCCCTGACTTTTAAAAACAGCGGAGAAAGCGAATTAAAGAATGTCAAGTTAGTGGCGCATATGAATTCGGAAATTCTGGATTGGGGATCTCTTTCCAATGAACAAAAAGGCGTCAAGGTGGACGATACTTTGATTTGGACCGGAAAGAACATTCCTAAACTGCTTAAGCTTAGTCCAGGAGAAGAAGGGACTGTTTCCTGGCAGATCCGAGTGAAAAGCGCGGATACAGTCGGCGACGGCGTCAGTAAATTCAATGTGGAGTCATATACAGAAGGAGAAGCTGAACAGGAAGGTAGCGACAAATCCGTCGTTAAAACAAAAACCATTGTTAATTCCATTAATACGGATTTGGGATTAAAGGCTCAAGGCCGTTACTATGACGAAGACAATGTCGCTTTAGGTTTGGGATCAATCAAGCCAAAGGCAGGGGAGACCTCCACTTACAACATTAAAGTGGATTTAATCAACAACCTCCATGATGTGACCAATATCAGATTGACCGCGGTTTTGCCTAAGGGCGCGGTTAAATACGCTAACAAAGAAACGCATAATACAGGGGATTTAGTGTATGATTCCGGATCCAATAAAGTCACCTGGATTATTTCCCGTCTGCCCAAGTCTGCTAGAGAGACAGAAGCGACTTTCAATGTGAGCATCAAACCGACTCAGGAAGATCTGGGCGGGGTT
>CAYIIA010000048.1:0-6073 GCA_964363385.1 uncultured Gammaproteobacteria bacterium | reverse complement strand
CCCTCGGCTCCACGCTAGGAACCATCTTTAAAGGGATGGTTTTTAATTTGAAATTTTTCTTGACAAAAAAATTCCGTCTGCTACAATTATTAGTGTCAGATGTGGATGCAAATCGGACCCCAAAATCTGCAAAAAGCAGGTTTCGCGTTGGTTCCAAAAATCCGGGAGTGATCCCGGATTTTTGTCTGGCTTGAAAAAAAACCTCTTTTAACATATACTAAGATATATGTCATTTTCCATCGGCATCGTCGGCCTGCCTAATGTGGGCAAATCCACATTATTCAAAGCTTTGACTAAAAAACAAGTAGACGCGGCTAACTATCCCTTCTGCACCATCGATCCTAATGTAGGCGTTGTTCCGGTGCCGGATGAGAGATTGGCTTCTTTAGCCGAGGTCTCAAAATCCGCTAAAATCGTGCCTACTACCATTGAATTCGTAGATATTGCGGGACTAGTCAAAGGCGCTTCCAAAGGAGAGGGTTTAGGCAACCAATTTCTGGCTAATATTAGAAGTGTGGACGCCATCGTCCAAGTGGTCAGGCAATTCTCCGATGCCAACGTCATCCATGTCTCCGGAAAAGTGGATCCTCAATCCGACCAGGAAACCATTAATTTGGAATTGATTCTAGCGGATCTGCAAACTCTAGAAAAAAGACTGGCTTCCAACCAGAAAGAGGCCCGCGTCAACAAGAAAGAAGCTTTGGAACTGGAACCGATTTTGGAAAAACTCAAAACTGGATTGGAAAACGGAAAGATGGCTAAGGAAATACTAACCGACCCGGAAGAAATGGGTCTGGTTAAAGATTTGAGTTTGCTCACCCTCAAGCCCATGATCTATGTCTTAAATGTGGATGAGGACAAGGTTTTCCAAGAAACGGATTATATCGCTATCTCAGCAAAAATTGAAGCTGAACTGGCAGAACTCCCGGAAGAAGAAGCTAAAAAATATTTGGAAGAATTAAAGCTGGAGTCTTCCGGCTTGGACAAGCTTATTAAAAAAGCTTACGACATTTTAAGCTTAATTACTTTCATCACTTCCGGGGAAATGGAAACTAAGGCCTGGACGGTTAAAAGAGGAGTTAAGGCTCCCCAGGCGGCCGGTGTCATCCATACTGACTTTGAAAAAGGTTTCATCCGAGCGGAAATCATTAACTGGAAAGATCTGGTGGAATCCGGAGGCGAAGCCAAAGCCAGGGAAAAAGGACTTATCCGCTTGGAAGGCAAAGATTACATCGTCCAGGACGGGGACATCGTCCACTTCCGCTTCAGTGTTTAAAATGGTATAATGCCTCTATATGGACGACGACCAAAAACTTAAAGTTATCTTGTATATCATCCTGGCTTTATCCGTGGTGATTATCATCGGGATCTGGGAAAAGGCCCTGGAACCTCTCATCGCCTGGATTTGGAGCAATGTGAAGATCGATTGATTTCAAAATCACCCGCAAGGGTGGTTTTTTCATTTAAAAACCAAAAGTCCGGGAAATAATTCCCGGACCTTCAGGATTCGACAGGGCCCGTATTTGACATTACTGACAATATAACAAATTAATTTTTCTTTGTCAAACTAAAAATCGCTCCTTCAGAGAGCGGTTCTTAGCGTGGAGCCAAGGGGAATCGAACCCCTCAGCCCGGATGTCAAATACGGGCTCCCCACCTTGAGATGGCCCCAGAGGCTCCACATAATAACCATAACAAAAACCAGATAAAAAAATCCGAAATCTTTTATTCCGGATTTCACAAATATTTTATATCTTCCCTGATCCGCCGCTAAAAACCAATCTCCTTATCCTCCAACCCCATCCTTTTCAAAACGCTTTCAAAAACCTTTCCATTAGATATGAATTCCGGCTGTCCGTAATCTGAAATCAGAACCGGCATCACTTCCGCCATACTTAACTCCTTACCCTTAAACACAATCCTGGCTATGGCTCCCTCCCTGGTTTCCTGAGACCACATCTGGTCAAACACTAAATTCCCCAAAGAATAGAATATGGGCTTCCCTTTGTACTTTTCAAAAAGCTGGACCCAATGCGGATGATGGCCAATCACCAGATCCGCCCCGGAATCAATGGCCAGATGAGCAAAGTCTTTTTGTTGCTTGTTCGGCGTATTCACATACTCGATGCCCGCATGCATTAAAACAATTACCACGTCTGCTTCTTTTTTCATCCGAACCACATCCTGCCTCATCTTCTCCAAATCCATATCCGCTATGCCCGCATTCTTTCCAGCCACATACAAAATTTCTGGATAACCATACCCCAGAAAACCGAACTTAATCCCATTAACCTCCATTATTTCTCCTTGGTGAGCCGAATCAATATCTTTCCCGGCGCCCACATATTTAATGTCTCCCAAAACCTTGAAAGTATCCAACATGCCCTTTTGTCCTTGGTTGCCGAAATGGTTGTTAGCCAGAGAAACCAGATCTATTCCTGCATCTTCCAGTCCTGACACAGCCTTGGGATCCGCCTTGAATGAGAAAGAGCCGGTCGGCACTAAATAATTGCTGTTCAACAAAAAAGGGGATTCCAAGTTTATTACGGAGATATCCGCTTTTAACAACTGATCTTTTATCTTTTCCCATGGCCAATTAAAACCGTATTTCTCCATCCTCTGGCCCACTACCCGGGAAAGCATGGCATCGCCGCCAAAGAGTAGGACTGTTTCTTTGACTTCTTTCTCAGCCAAAACTTGTGGCATCTCCCGGCTCTTTTCTGTTTCAATGGCGTACTGGGGAACGTCGATTATCTTCACCGCCAGGAAAAAAGCGCTGATGACAAAAAAGATGAAAATTAAAGGCAGATGAAATTTAAACATATTGCCAGATAGTGATTTGGCGCCAAACCTTTTGCTTTTCCCGATGGTACATTAAATCGCCCTGATCCAATCTCTTCAGGCCCATTTTTTCAATCTCCGGGAAGATGTCCAGTTTGGCTGTGTTTTCCAAATGCCACTCCGGAAAAACCACGACGATCCGGCCGTTGGGATTTAAAACCAGACTGAATTCCTTGAACGCCGAGAGATACAATTTGACCAATTCTTTTCTAATGGCAGAGATGTCTTCTCCGCCCCTGATCGCCGGACCCAGATACGGCTCAGTAACAATGGCATCTATCCTCTCCGCTTTCTGGGACAGATTTTTAACATCGCTCTGCTCGATTCTGACCTGGGTATTTAAAGCAAAGGTTTTTAAAGTCCAAGCAATGTTTTCCTTGGCGTCACTCACTGCCTTAGCGGAAATATCTAGACCAATGACTTTCTTTGATCCTAAAATGATCGCTTCGGCTAAGACCGTGCCTGAACCGCAGAAAGGGTCTAAAAGAGTCTTTTCTTTTAAATCCAAGCCTAGAAGGTTAATCATCATCTTAGCGACCTTGGGAGGCAGCATGCCGGAATACGGATCCGAAGCCGGACGGCCGAAATCCTTGAGCCCGTAGTCCTTGAAATCCTGGACTGCCGCTGTTAAACCGAAATATCCCGGCAAGACCAGGAAGTCGTGGCATTTTTCCTTGGTTACAATGACGGAAGAGAGAACCGGTTCCCGGCTCACTACCAAACGGGAACGGACATTCTTTTCTTTCAAGATCTTTTTGATCCTTAATCCTGGATTAACAGGTTTCATCCGGTAAAAACTGAAGCCAAAATTAAATCTTTTGTCTGAAGGCAAGGAAGAGGCAATTTCCAAGATTTGGCTCTCATTAATCTCTCTCCCTAAAACTTTGCCGATCTTCACTGTTCCGCCCAGCTTGTCCATTAACTCTTTTGTATCCATCTCGTCATTTTCCAAAACCAAAAACTCCCTGTCTTTTGAGAGGGTCTTGGCTTGGGGCAGGACCGAGATGATTTCCGCCTGGGAAAGCTCCGGATTATTGCCGAGAATAAAGATGTATTGGGACATATTTAGCTGTATCTTAACAAAAATCCCGGAAAATTAACAGGCCTTGACTTATTCCTAAAAAAGGGGTAATATATGGATACAATAAAATACTGAGCCTTTCCCAACCATATCTCTCCGGCCCTGTCCGGCGAGAAAAGGCACTCCCATATACCTCCCCGGGCGTGTCTTGGGGATTTTTTGTTAAATTATTCCTAAAAAACCAAAAAAATATTTTATCTAGAATTTAATTCAAAAATAATATAATAAGTATGGAAAACAACCAAAGCCTTACGGACGAACAGCTTTCCTTGGACAATGACATGGCCAAAGCCTCAGGCGAAGCCAAGCCTAAAAGCCAGGGACAAATCCGGGCCAAACACGATCCGGAAAAGAAACTTTATGAGTTGCTCTACATCGTTTCCAACCAGTACACAGAGAACGAGTTAGAACAGATCCGGACCAGAGTGGACGGTATCCTCGCTAAATACGGCGCCACCATCGTATACCAGGAATTCCTGGGCAAAAGACGCTTAGCCTATCCCATTGACAAAGTGAACCATGGCTACTATCTCTTGACCGAATTCGATCTGGCAGACAATGTTCAATTCCAACCCCTTAACCACGAGTTAAGGTTCAATAAGGAGATCGTCAGATTCCAGATTATCATCAAACCTAGAGTGGCTCAGGAAGCGCCGGTCAAAAAGCACTTCAGAGAACCCCTGGAAGCCAAGCCGGAAACCAAAGAGAGGCCAGCTAAAGCGGAAAAGAAAAATATGAAGAATCTGGATGAGAAATTAGATGAAATCCTAAAAGAAGATGAGATCATTTAATTCATTAAGATAAACCTATGAATCTCAACAGAGCCATTATCATCGGCAACCTCACGCAGAACCCTGAGGTGAAAAGCACTCCTTCAGGACAGACTGTCGCCAACTTCACGGTTGCGACAAACCGATTTTGGAACGACCAACAGGGCCAGAGACAGGAGCAGACAGAATTCCATAATGTCGTCGCCTGGGGCAAGTTAGCAGATATCTCCGGCCAATACTTGGCTAAAGGCAGGCTGTGCATGGTGGAAGGAAGGCTGCAGACTAGAAGCTGGGATGACCAGAGCGGCAACCGTCACTGGAAAACCGAGATTATCGCGGAAAACATCCAGCTAGGTCCCAGAGGCGCGACGCAGATTCCGACCGCTTCCGCTCCGGCGAATGATCCCGCTCCGGTAGCTCCGGTTGAGGACGAGATTAAGATAGAAGATATCCCATTTTAAAAAAATATGAACCAAACGAAACAGAAAAAAAACAACCCGCTTTCAACCAAGAGGTACTGCCACTTCTGCGTTAATAATGTCAAATACATTGACTACAAAGACCAGACTTTGCTTCGAAGATTCATTTCTTCGTATTCAAAGATAGTCCCTCGGAAAAGAAGCGGGGTGTGCGCCAAGCACCAGAGACAGCTCTCTCAAGCGATTAAGAGAGCCAGGATCATGGCAATTCTGCCTTTTGTCACTAAATAAAACCCATGATTTCTAGCTTAAACGACATTAAAAAGGGATTAAGTGTCATTTATGAAGGAGAGCCTTACGCAGTAGTGGAAGCCCGTTTTGTCAGGATGCAGCAAAGGAAACCGGTCATGCAGACTAAGATCAAAAACCTGTTAAACGGCAAAGTGGCGGAAATAAACTACCACCCCGGAGACCGCGTGGAAGAGGCAGATCTTTCCAGGAAGAAAGCGGATTATTTGTACAACGACGGCTCAAACTATTTTTTCATGACCCAGGACGACTTTGAACAATTTTCCTTGAAAAAGGAAAAAATTGGAGACCAAGTCGGATTTATGAAGGAAGGAGACAAGGTAGATGTGCTGTATTTCAACAACAATCCTGTCTCCATTTCCCTGCCTCCCAAGGCGGAGCTGAGGGTTGTCTCCGCTCCTGAGGGAGTGAAAGGCAACAGCGCTCAAGGCCGGGTGACCAAGACCGCTGAAATGGAAACCGGCATCTCCATCCAGGTCCCTCTCTTTGTTAAAGAGGGTGATGTTATACGGATAAACACTGAATCAGGAGAATATGTAGAGAGAGTTTAAAAAAAATTAAAAAACGCCCCGCATCAACTTTCCAAACATGGAAAGACGATGCGGGGACGGAATTGCCAAGCGCTAAGTCCTAAGGGACTGAGGGACTAAGCG
>CAYIIA010000047.1:0-6158 GCA_964363385.1 uncultured Gammaproteobacteria bacterium | reverse complement strand
CGCCGGCCTCGGCGCAGATGAATCTGTCCACTAATTGCTCCTTGGACATTTCCAAGGAAAAGATGCCGACCGCCTTTTTATATTTAATGGCCACATTCCTGGCAATATCCAGGGCTAAGGAAGTCTTACCGACTGAAGGACGGGCGGCTAAGATTATAAGATCCGACTTCTGCAGTCCAGCCAAAAGATTGTCCAGATCCGTGAATCCGGTCGTAAGCCCTCTTAACTTGCCTTTCTCCTTATGCAACTCGTCTATGCGGTCAAAAGCATCCGCTAGAATGTCTTTGATATGGATGAATTTTTCCGTCAAATATTTTTGGGAAACGCTGAAAATGGATTGTTCCGCCTTGTCTAAGACATCATTAACTTCTTTTTCCTCGTGGTAACCTAATTCCAGGATATTGTTGGCCGCAGCAATCAATCTCCTTAAAGTCGCTTTCCTTTGGATTATTTGGGCATAGGAAATGACATGGGCCGCTGAAGGCACCTGGTTAGTCAAACTAACCAGGAAACTTCTGCCGCCAACAGAATCTAAGACATTCTTTTCTGCCAGACGGCTAGTCAGGCTTAAAAGGTCAATGGCTTGTTTTTTCTCAAAAAGTTCCAGGATGGTCTCGAAGATCAGGGAATGGGATCTTTGGTAAAAGTCCTCCCTAGAAACCAAATCCGCAACCTTAATGATGGCATCCTTGTCGATTAAAAGCGCGCCCAGCAGGGATTGCTCGGCTTCCAAGTTCTGAGGGGGGAGTTTTTCAATTAAATTAGAAGAGTTTTCCGCCATGGGAGTATTTTAACCAATTAGGCCCATTTGCGCAACCAGGAAGTTGTAAACAGATTATGCACTTTTGCCACAGACGGATTTAAGGTAAAATATGCATATGGAAAGCCTCAAAAACATCCTTTTGGAAACCGAGATATTCGACCGGAAGAAAAAAGCCAAACAACCCGTAAATACCCGGGAACGGGAAATTCCTTTTTATGATCGAGAAGATTATTGGTCTCAAGCCGGCTGAGGAGATAAGGAACATAATCCGTTCTTCTCTCTGGCATTGGTTCTGGCCCATCATCCTGGCCTCGGTTTTTTTCCTGGCCCCGTTTTTTTGCCTGTACCCTTTGTTTAAAGCCGGCTGGTGGGGTATAATTATCTTTGTAGCGCTTCTCGCTGTTTCTTTAATTTTGTTTTTAAGGATATATCTCCAGCTTCGGTTCAACGCTTTTATCCTGACCAGCCAGAGATTAGTGGATCTGGAGCAGAACGGATTCTTTTCGCATTACATTTCCGGCTTTTTGTATGACCGGATCCAGGAAGTCAATTGCCAGTCTCTGGGATTAATGAATGCTGTGTTTAAGACTGGCGACGTGTATATTTCCCTGGTTGGGGAAAATAAGATGAAACTTAAGCTCCCGGCCGTGAAACATCCGGCAAAAGCCGTGAGCCTCATCCTTTCCATTCAAGAAGAGTTCCTAAGCGAAAGTCAGGAAAAAGCCCTGAACCAGGCGGAATATCTGTTAAACAAGATCCGGAAAAAAGTGGGCGGAAAGGTTTTTGAACGCCTTATTTCAGATTAAATAATTTTTGTGGTATAATACATGCCAAGACCGAAGAGAACTTGGTTTACTCGTTTCAGGGTGATTCTGGCCGCTAGCGCTTTGCTTTTAGTTTTGTTTTTAGTCGGGATTGTCAGAGAGACGATTAATCGTTACCAGATTAAGAATGAAATCAAGGGCTTGGAAGGACAGGTAAAGCGGTTGGAAGGGGATAACACCGGGCTTTCAAGCATGATTACCGCCTGGACGAGCGGAAATCAGCTGGAAGAAGAAGCCAGACTAAAGCTAGGTTTGCAAAAACCGGGAGAGAATGTTGTCTTGGTCCAAAGGAACGAAGAGACGAGCACTTCTTCCATGCTCATCGGGCAGAAACCGAAGATTGTGGGCAATATCGTAGTAGAGAGCGAGCTGGATCAAAGCAATTGGTCCAATCCCTTAAGGTGGTGGCATTATTTTTTCAAATAACCCATATGGCGAAAAAAAACGAGTTTTCCGCAGAGAAGAGGACGCAATTCAGGAAAGATGTTTTAGCTGAGCTTGAAAAAGCGGGCCCTGTTAAAAAGAAGCCGGTCAAGACGGATCTAGTTAAGGTTGAACCGAAAAAAACTGAACAGAAAATTGAAGCGCCAAAACCAGAACCCGTGGTTGTCAAGCAACCGGTCGCGGTTAAACCGGAACCAGCCGTAATCAAACCAAAGCCAACAGTTAGAAAGGCAATAAAGATAGAACCGATAATCAAACCTAAACCGGTAAAAAAACTGAAACCAATCAAAAAGAAAATTGTTAAAAAGATTGAAATAAAGAAGGAGATTGTCTTGCCAAAGTTTTCCTTGCCTCCTTTAAGCAGGAAGATGGTCAAACCAATCAAGACAAAAACAAAAATCTCAGTTTTAACCGTGGTTTATATCGCAGTCGCGGTAGTAGTTTTGATTACGGCCATAGACGTCTTGGGCATGTACCGATTCGGTTGGCAGGATAATTTCAGCCGCCAGGTTTCTAACATCCTTCCTTTCCCGGCCGGAACCGTGAATAACAAGATGATCCGCCTCTCAGACTATCTCTCCGACGTCAAGACTATCCAGTTAGCCTTACAGAACGACCGTGAGGGCGTAGACGGCTTGGTTACGGGAGCAAATGTAAACGAAAGGATTTTCAATCGTCTGGCCTTAAACACTCTTTTAGCACAGGAATTGAAGAATCGCAACCAAAGCGTGACCTCTAAAGAGTTAGAACAAGTCTGGGTGTCTTTAGTGAATGTCAGCGGAGAAAAACAAATCAAAGAAAGTATTAGGAACATGTATGGATTAAGCGAAAGCCAGTTCAAGGAAAAAGTTTTGAAACCGCTTTTAATGAAGGATAAACTGCAGGCTTTAATCACTCAGGATGAGAGCCTGAAGATAAACCAAGACGCTAAGAAAAAGGCTGAAGAAGTTTTAGCTCTGGCTCTTCAACCGAATGTGGATTTTGCGGTCTTGGCGGGGCAATACACCCAGGACGAGGCAGGAGTCAACACGGGCGGAGATTTGGGCTGGATAAGCAAAGGCGAGGTTCCGGCAGAATTGGAAAAAGCTTTGTTTTCTCTAGCGCCGGGAACAGTAAGCAAAGAGACAGTCAAAAACAAGATCGGTTACCACATTATTAAAGCGGAAACTAAATTAACGGATAAAGACACAGGCGAAGAGAGCGTGAAAGCCAGGCAGATACTGATAAAGGTGGATATCAACCAGTATTTAAAAGAATGGTTAAGCCAGGCGAGGCTGAGGAAATTTGTTAAGTAAGCCGACCGTGGGAATCGAACCCACAACCTACGGTTTACGATACCGTTGCTCTACCATTGAGCCAGGTCGGCCAAGCGGGATACCGGAATCGAACCGGCGCGCCGTCCTTGGGAAGGACGTGTACTGCCACTATACTAATCCCGCCCAACGTCTAAATCATAGCGGGAAATGACAAAAATGACAAGAGTTAATAAATATATATTCTTTGCATTTTTTTTCTTCGGCAGTTTGGTTTTAACCAACCAAGCTCAAGCCGAAGATTTTATTCGTGTCCGGCAGTTGGATTTGGTTTCCCGGACAGAACAAATTATTTCTTCGCCGGAAAAAGAAGTGGCTTTAAAGGTTTCTTTGAAAGAGGGGATTAATACCAAACCCTCGGTTAAATTAATGACCCTGGCGCCGAAGGGGATAATCGGCAATTTTTTCACCTACCCCGCCAATATCTCTCCGGCCAGCGATTTGTATTTTGTTAAAATGCCTTTTAATGGATTAGACAGGGCTGTTTCCTTGAAATACACCAAAGGATCGTCTTTTAAAGAAGCGTATTTTTACAATTGGAACAATCTGAGTTTTGAAAAAATCCGTTCTTCAAGGGATGAAGCCAGCCAAACCATGACTTTCACTTTGCCGGACAACGAAGAATACATTTTTGCTTTGTTTGACGAGTCGGAAATATCCGGATTGGCTTCCTGGTACACCCATGCCAAATATGCCGGACAAATGACGGCTGCCAGCAGAGATTTGGCTCTGAACTCAAAAGTAAGAGTAAAAAACGAAGACGGCAGCAAGGAAGCAGTGGTGACTGTCAAGGATTACGGGCCTAAGAAATGCGCAGACTGGACTGCAGAAGAGAATCTTAAGATGGGTCCTTGCCAGGAAAGGATCATGGACCTTTCCAAAGAAGCTTTCTCCGTCCTTTCGCCGCTTTCCGCCGGAGTGATTAAGATAAAAATAATGCCATTATGATCTACTTGAAAAACATCACTAAGAAATTCGATTCCAACACCGTCGCTTTGAAGAATATAAACCTGCATATCGAACCGGGAGAGTTTGTTTCCATTGTCGGCCAGTCCGGTTCAGGCAAGACCACGGTAGTCAGGATCCTGATCCGTGAGGTCAAACCGGATGACGGCCAGATCGTGGTCGGTGGTTGGGATATCACCAATATCAAGCCAAATCAGATCCCGATGCTAAGAAGGCAGATAGGCGTGGTTTTCCAGGATTTCAAACTGCTTCCCAAGAAAACCGTTTTTGAGAACGTCGCCTTTGCTCTCCAAGTTTCCGGAAGCGTCAAGAGCCGGATTAACAGCATCGTGCCCCAGGTTTTAAAAATCGTGGCTTTAGAAGACAAAGCATGTCGGTATCCTAATGAACTTTCCGGCGGAGAAAAACAGAGAGTTGCCATTGCCCGCGCTCTCATCCATCGTCCTAAAATGTTGTTGGCTGACGAACCGACCGGAAACCTGGATGCCATTAATTCCCAGGAAATCATTGATTTGCTTTTAAAAATAAACGAGTTCGGCACGACCGTGGTGTTGGTCACGCATAACAAAGACATTGTCAATGCTTTGAAAAAAAGAGTCATTACCCTGGATCACGGGGTCGTGGTCAATGACCAAA
This sequence comes from uncultured Gammaproteobacteria bacterium, assembly GCA_964363385.1. Classification (GTDB taxonomy): domain Bacteria; phylum Patescibacteriota; class Patescibacteriia; order 2-01-FULL-39-33; family 2-01-FULL-39-33; genus CAYIIA01. Next base: position 1,212 of record CAYIIA010000047.1, on the reverse strand, counting down.
AAGTCGGCAAATACGTAATTTAAACATATGTTTTTACTTTCCCTCGGCAGAAGCATCATCTTTGCCCTGCAATCATTCTGGCGCAATATCTGGCTCTCAATCGCCACGATCTTTGTCGTCACCCTGGCTCTGCTTTCCATTAATTTTTTAGTCGGAATAAACGCCATTTCCGAGTCTGCTGTTAACCTGGTCAAGGAAAAAGTGGATGTCTCGGTGTATTTCAAGCCGTCCATCAAGGAGAGCAAGATCGCCGAAGTCAAATCCCATTTGGAAACCATTCCTCAAGTTAAGAGTATTGTCTACCGTTCTCCAGAAGACAATCTGGCGGAATTCAAATCCAGGCATCAGGACGACCAGACTATCACGGAAACTTTAAGCGAGGTGGAAGGCAATCCTTTAGGCGCGACTTTGATCATTAAAGCAAAAAAATTGGCAGACTATCCGGAGATTTTGCAAGCCGTGGATAATCCGGCATACGCCGAACTGATTGAAGAAAAAAGTTATGACGACCACCAGACCGTCATTTCCCGCATCAATGGTCTGGCAGACAGCGTGAAGAAAGGCGGCCTGGTCGTCAGTATAATTTTTGTCATCATTGCCGCTTTAATCATCTTCAATACAGTGAGGATCGCCATCTTCACGCACAATACCGAGATCGGAGTCATGAAACTGGTAGGCGCAAGCAATTGGTTCGTGCGTTCTCCTTTTGTCATTGAAAACGTTATTTCCGGAATCATCGCCTGCATCATCTCCACGATTACGATCTACATCATCCTGTTTTTCGCCCAGCCGTACATTGTTAACTTCTTCCAGGGCGTGGATGTTAATCTGATTTCTTACTTCAACATCCACTTCATAGCCATTTTCGGGTTAGAGCTGTTAGGAATCGTGCTTTTGAACATTGTTAGCAGTCTTTTGGCCTTGGGCCGGTATTTAAAGGTCTGATCTTGATTTTCATTTCCTTTTCTGTTAGAATGATTAAGTTAAAACTGAATTAAAATTATGCCAAAGAAGAAGAGAGATCCAAAACTGAAAGTGCCCAAGCTGAAATGGCGCCTGAGGAAAGCAAAGCCGAAAAACCGGAAAAACATCGGCAAATACCAGGGCTACAAAGGCAAATAGCTGGTTTAAAGGCGCTTTCCGCGCCTTTTATATTCGGGGATCGTCTAATGGTAGGACAGCGGCCTTTGAAGCCGTTAATCATGGTTCGAA
>CAYIIA010000046.1:0-6259 GCA_964363385.1 uncultured Gammaproteobacteria bacterium | reverse complement strand
TTAAGAATTCATTCTAAATAATATTCTTTGGACTTCAGTCCAAAGTGGTTAAATAAGGAAAGCAAGGGGGGAGAGGCCGGAATAATCTTTTCCCCAGATAAGAGCGTTATAGCTTAAACTGAAGAAAAAAATAACCAGGGCAATAATCGTGAAAAAAAGAATGATATTAAGGATAAATTCCCGGCGTTTCAAATCTTCGTTTCCGGATTTGGGTTTTATAGTCTTTTTGTAAAAAACATAAACACCCCTTTCAAACCTGAAAAATAATCGATTCAGATTAGTAAAGGGGTGTTGCATAAGTTATTCTTGCCAAGGCGTGCCAATCATATTAGGTGCCCTCCCTCTAGAAGATTATATGTAAATATTTAAACATCCCTATTAACCATATATTCCGCAATCCCTTTCAAATAATCCAAAGACAGGGGATTAAGATTATCCAATTTGGAAATATTTTCTTTTGCCTTCTTGGCTAAATCCCGGGATATTTTCTCGGAGTAGGCTAAAGCCCCGCTCTCTTGGATCGCTTGCTTGGCGGCCAAAATGTTCCCATCTGAAGCGATTCTTTTACCCCAGATATTTTTAAAGGCCTGTTTTTGGCTTTCAGAGCCGTTTTTAAGGGTGTAAATAGCTAAAAGAGTCCCTTTACCCTGCAACAGGTCAGAATTGTCGGATTTGCCCGTTTTTTGCGAATCTCCGAAAACACCTAGGATATCGTCTTGGATCTGGAAAGCTACGCCTGCATCCATGGCGTAGTCATGCAGGATATCTAAAATCTCCTGGTCCAATCCGGCTAAGATCGCCCCGATGACCAGAGGATTTTCGTAGGTGTACAAAGCGGTTTTGGTTTTATAAACTGCAATCGGATCCGACTCGTCCATGTCCGGGATTTTTTCCAAAGAAATATCCAGAGCCTGGCCGTATCCGGTATTAATAGCCGTCCTTAAAAGTTTAGCCGCGGCTTTATTGACTAGCTCCGGTTCAAAACCGCATTTAAGCAGAAGTTCGTAGCCTAGAGTCAGGATAATATCCCCTAGATTCAAGGCCATGGAAGCGCCGTAATGATCGTCTCCGTTGGCAAAGAATTGATGCGTGGTCGGCAGTCCTCTCCGGATATCGTCCTGGTCCATGAAGTCGTCATGGATGAGAAGAGCGCTATGGACCAGTTCCACTGCCATAGCGGCTTTGAAAATCCTCTCATCTTCTGGTTTTCCCAAGAGATAGCCGTAGTAAACCAAGGAAGCGCGCAATCTTTTTCCTGGCCGCAGATTATGCTCTTTGGCATGATTTAAAATCTTTAAAACCAGGTCTTTCTGGTGCTGGTTGAAACCGAAGTTTCGGGAAATTTCCTCGTCCCAGTATTGTTCTATTTTTAATTCAATAATCTTTGCAAAATCCGCAATAGTTTTCTTCACATCCATGGACATTATTTTAATTCTATAGTTTCTAACTTATATCCCTCTCCGGGAATGGTCTGGATTATATCCTGCCGGTTATCCGCATCTATCTTCTTCCTTAAATTCAAGATATGCGTTTCTACGGTATTAGAAAAAGGATCTGCATTCACATCCCAGACGTGTTCCAGAATTATCCTGCGAGAAAGCACCACCCCTTGATTTCTCATCATATATTCCAGCAAGGAAAACTCTTTGCGCGTCAGATTGATATTTCTTTCGTCTTTTGAAACTAAACGCCTCTTAGTATCCAGATTCAAAGAGCCAGCCGTGATTATCTCTCCTAAGACTTCCTGGGGCCTCCGAAGGATCGCCCGGATCCTGGCCATCAGTTCCTCGAAAGAGAATGGCTTGGTTAGGTAGTCATCCGCTCCGGCGTTAAGAAGCTGGATCTTGGTCGGAGTCTCTGTTCTTGCGGAAAGAACCAGTATGGGAGTATTCTTTTTTTCCGCTTTTATTTCTTTACACACATCCAAGCCATTCCTTTTGGGTAAAACCAAATCCAAAAGGACCATATCATAATGATTAGTCCTTCCCAGAAAAGAAGCCTGGTCGCCGTTATGCGCCAGATCTACGGCAAAACCCTTCTTTTCTAGACAGAGTTTCATGGATCCGGCTAATTCTTTGTCGTCGTCAATGATTAAGAGACGCATAATTGTATCTTAGATAAATTAGAGGTTTTGAGCAAGGTTGGGGATAACTTTTTTAGTTTAACTTAATTTTAGCAAAAAGGAGATAAAATAATTCTAAAATCTTTTTTAAACAGTTTAGAAGGATTTTAAAACCCGGGTTTTGCCCGGGACTCTTTAGTTTGGTATAATTCAAGGTAGTTTGAAAAAAATTGCGGCCGGATCGCGGGATCCGGCCTAGGAGAGAAGATAGACAATTAGACGCCGTCCGCGTTGTGGTTACTTGGCTTTCTTGAGATCCTTCCTGGCTTCCCTGAGCGCTTCCATGGACGGAAATTTCGGCAGTCTGTCCCTGGTGCAAAAGACGACTCCCACTCCCTCCCGTTCAAGGGACGGCCACGGGTTTTTGCTCAGGGCGGCGAAGACCTCATAGACCTCTCGGTTAAGGTTGTCATCCGCCCCGATGATCTCGAGCGTTCCTTCCGCCAGTCCTTTGCGGGTTTCGGCGATTACGTCCAGGATCTGGTTGGGCTTAATCCCGAGCCGCTTCACTTCCTGTTTGACGAACTCCAGATCGTCTTCCATAAACCCGTGGATGACGATGGCCTGGACCAGCAAGAGGACGTTTTTCCGCTCACTCCTTCGCTTTCGGATTTCTTCCTTAGTGTGGCCTTTCAGCCGGTGTCCTGTGAACTTGACTACGTTCTTTCCCTTTGTTTTCAATGTTTTCCTCCTTGTTTCTGCCTGCCTTGGGTCTGAAGCTCTCACCACAAGAGCCTTCAAAAAGAGCATACCATAATAACATATTTATGTCAAATGATTAAGGATTTCAGCAATAAAAAGTACCACCCGGAAAAAGAGGATAGGGTAACGGTTAAAAAACCGAAAAAGTTTTCTTTTCGGTTTGGAAAATTCAAGCTAAGGAAGGATTACTCGGAAAAAAAGTATGTTAATCCGTATTTTGAAGAAAAGAAAGTTCCAATCAAAGGATTCAATACCCAAAGATATTTGAAGATCCTGGCCGGGGCAGTCATAATCTATATCTTGGTTTACAGCAGTCTTTTTCGGGTTTCTGCCATTGAAGTTTCCGGAAATGAACTCATCTCTCAGGAAGAGTTTATTAACATTGTAAAAAGAGAATTAAAAAATAATTATTTTTTTGTCATCCCCCAAAGCAATTTTGTGCTTTTAAGCGAAAGGAAATTAGAAAAGGGGATACGGGAAAAATATGATCTCAGTGAATTAAAGATTAGAAGGGGCTGGAAAAAACTGAAAATTTCTTTGAAAGAAAACATCTCTAATCTGTTGGTTTTCAACCGCGCCAACCAGTCTTTTTACTTTGCGGACCAAGAGGGGAGAGTGACTCAGATAGTGCCCAGGGAAATTGCGGAAAAGTTCTGGCTCAAGTATCCCATTCTTAACGTAAATAATCTAGATCTTAAGGAAGGGGATGATATTGCTTCTTCTAAGACAGTGGAATTCATCCTTAAACTGGATGAAGCCATTGTTTTGGCTGGGATTGAAAGAAATGGATATGAGTTGAAAGGGGATAATGAGGTGGATCTAGTGTCTAAGAAGGATTGGAGAGCGTATTTTGACGTTAATTCAGATGTTCAGCGCTCGGTAGATAATCTTTCTTTGGTTTTGAAGGAAAAAGTGGGGGGGCAGAAGATCCAGTATGTTGATCTGAGGTTCGGGGACAAGGTTTATTACAAATAAAATGATCATATGAGGCTTATTCCAGATGAAAAAATTATCAAGATCCCGATAAAAGATAATGGGGAAAAATTAGTGAATTTAAAGGATTTTTGCTCTGAGATAATAATTAACATTGATCCTCGAAGCAGGAGAGTGCAGAGATTACCTAAAGATTCCTGCTATGTGAGAGAAAATGTCGCTAAAAGGCTTTGCCGAGCGCAGTCGTATCTTCCAATTGGCTGCCATCTAATGATTTGGGAAAGTTATCGTCCGCTTAAATTCCAAAAGAGAATGTATTCGGATCTTTTCAATAAGTTAAAAAAGAAACATCCTGTTTGGACAAGAGAGAGATTAAAAAAAGAAACAGATAAATTCGTGGCGCCGATTGAAATAGTGCCGCCTCATTCGACCGGGGGAACGGTGGATTTGACTGTTATTGGCCGAAATGGCAAGCCGTTGGATATGGGCACAAAATTGGATGCGTTTAATGAAAAATCGCATACAGATTCAAAAAAAATATCTGTTAAAGCTGTGGCTAATAGAAAAATACTGATCAAGGCTATGAGTAAAGCCGGTTTTGTAAACTATCCTGCGGAATGGTGGCACTGGTCTTATGGAGACAGATATTGGGCGGCGGTGAAGAAGAAGCCTTCGATTTATCAAGGGCTTTGAAGTAATAACTAGCGATTCCATTATATTGATTTGATCATTAGTAAAAAGAAGAGATGTGCCATAGTGAGGGAAGCGCTAGTTGACTTGTGGATAACCATATATTGCCTTATTCTTTTAAATATATTAAACTGAGTATAATATCCCTTACACTCAGTTATATTGCAATAAAATCTGCTTAAAACCGTATGTTAGACTATTTAGACGATTTTCTTCTTTATCTACAGACAAATAGTTATTCAGATGAAACAGTCTATAATTATGAAAGAGACCTTTTAACATTTGAAAATTACTTAAAGGAGAATAAGATGGGTTTTAATAAGATAGTTAAGAAGGATATGGAGCGGTTCAAGGCCTATCTTAACTCTAAAGACCGGAAAACAGCCAGCCACTCCCCTATCGAGCAAAAATTATTGTCAGGTTCGATCAACCGGATACTTTCTTCCATTAGAGGTTATCTCCGCTATCTGATTGATATGGACTTTGCTTGTCCGATCGCGCCAGAAGCCATTAAATTGACTAAAACCATAAAAAGGCATCCACAAGTAGCGGAATTAAATGATCTCATAAGGTTGATAGAATCCCCTACTGAGTTGGAAAAAAATAAGCTGGTGGGTATCAGGAATCGCGCCATGTTGGAAATCCTTTTTTCCACTGGCATGAGGATATCTGAGCTCATTACTCTTAAATTGAATCAAATAGACCGGTCAGGAAAGATTTTTATCTTAGGCAAGGGTAAAAAAGAAAGATTCGTGTATTTGACTCCTAGGGCATATAAATATTTGGATTTTTATTTAAAATCCAGAAAAGGCGATTTGGAATATTTGTTTATCCCCTATCGAGGCTTGAATTTTTCCAAGGATAACAAGCATATTTCTCCTAATTATCTGCAAATGAAAATTAAACAATACCGTAGTATTCTAAGGATCAATGTGCCGACATCGGCTCACTCGCTCAGGCATGGCTTTGCGACTTATTTGGCTGAATCAGGGGCTAATCCGGCGGCTATACAAGTTCTTCTCGGCCATGAATCATTGGATACGACTACTCGGTATGTTCATGCCTCAGATCGTTATGCAGAGAAGACCCACCAGAAATTTCATCCTTTAAGATAAAATATAATGACTACCTGGCTGGAAGCGGAAAAAGCCATACAAAAAGAAATGGTTTGGCTTAAAAATAACATTTTACCTTTTCATTCAAATGGCAATGTTTTAAAATTACCGGATGATTTTTTTATAGATTGATAGCGATTTTAATAGTTTCGGGCGAAATTAAAGTTGAGGAACATCTCCATAAATCGGAGCTATTTCTAATTGATAGGGAAAAACAGAAGATGCACGGCAGTTTTTGGCATAATGACACGATCAGGCATCTTAAAAAATATTTTATCAAGATGTTTTAGGTTATCTCTTAAATTTCTTTCTGGTTTTTTTCACTAGGCCGATTCCTGCCAATAATGCCAAAGCTCCGGCTGCTCCGGCCATGATCTTTTTTTTGCTTTCCTGATCCAAGTGGTCATATTTATCCTTAGCTTCGCTTGCTTTCTGTTTCAACGCTTCCAACATTTTTTTAGGTTCGAATCTATCTTCGGAGCAACAGCCGCAAGCTGGCTGCTTAACAGTTTTCTTAGTGGTTTTTTTCTTAAGCATGGGATTGTGTTATGGATTAAGGCAGGTATGACAAAGGATTGACTGGAATGCCGTTGGAACGGACTTCAAAATGGAGATGAGGGCCGGTGGAGAATCCGGTGCTGCCGCTTGCGCCTATGACCTGTCCCCTGATCACATACTGATCCGCCTGGACATTCAC
>CAYIIA010000045.1:0-6416 GCA_964363385.1 uncultured Gammaproteobacteria bacterium | reverse complement strand
ACTCCCAGACTATTATGGAAATTAAAGCAAAAAGGCGTAAAGATTGTCTTTGTCACTCTCCATGTCGGATTAGGCACCTTCATACCGGTTAAAACCAAATACATCACTGAACACAAGATGCACTCTGAACTGGCTCTGCTGGATTCCAAAACCGCCAAGACATTGAACGAAGCCAAAAAGAAAGGAAAGAGGATTATGGCCGCGGGCACGACCACCTTAAGAGTCTTAGAATCTTTTGCCGACAAGAAAAACCATCTGTCATCAGGAGAAAAATGGACAAATATCTTTATCTATCCAGGTTACAAATTTAAATTCGTGGACGGACTGATTACCAACTTCCATTTGCCTAAATCCACTTTACTGATGCTAGTCTGCGCTTTTGCCGGGAAGGAAAAAGTGATGCGGGCATACAAAGAAGCGATCAAGAAAAAATATCTTTTCTATTCTTTCGGGGATGGGATGATTCTTGACAAATCATGATTCAAATGGTAAGATGGTATATCTATTCCTAAAGGAATGATCCGTAGTCTCCGGGCGGAGAATGCGGTTGCACATACTACAACACACAAGGAGAATCTAATAAAATGGCTACTACAAAAAAGAAAGGCTCGCGTAAGAAACCGCCGGCTAAGAAAGTGGCGCAAGAGAAGAAAGCGAAGAAGGCAGAGGCCGAAAGCATCGTTGCTCCTTCGCCCATTGAAGCGCAGTTGGATCCGGAACTTAGGCTGATCGTCAACAAAACCATTGTCGATGAGCCCCGTCTCGAAATCGGCTGGCGTATTTCCGAAAAAGTGATGGAAGAACTGGGCAATGAATTCGCAAGCAGGGCGCATGTCCTGATCTCTGTCATCGATCCAAAACGCAAAAAGGAAATCCAGCGCGTTACTGCGCCTCTTCTCCAACAGATGACGATCATCGACTATGCCTTTGACCGGCCGGGTGTATTCGTCCTGCTAGCCACAATTGTTTATGGCTACAACATACGGCAATCCACAGAAGTGCTTCTTAAAATAGATAGGCCTGGCCAATACTATCTAAACATCTGCTCGACCGAGGGAGAAGTCTGGCTGCATAACCAACCTGGCATACGCACCTATTCGGATTGCCGCACAATTGGCGAGGCCAGATCCACACTGAATATCTCTGAGGGATTCTTCTCCAAGAAACCGCCGAACTGGCTTCTGGAATGGGTCGACAGCGGCTATGGCTGGCCGAGCCGGAATGATTGCGAATTCCGGAAACGGGCGCTCCTTTGGGCTTTCAGTATCAAGCCTGCGTGGATCATAATCCAGCTTCTCCTAGCTGTCCTGGTTGTAAGCGGCACTATCGCTGTGTTGGCAATCTATCTCCCTCTGGCTTGCCTGGCCGGAAGGAGAAAGATTGCTTGGCGCTCGATGTTGCACCCGCAGAAGACGGTTATAGATGCAATGAACGAAACCATCGTATTAAGCGATAAATCCGTGTTCACAACGAAACAAGACGGCTCGCCCAGATCGCCAGTGTCCCTGCTTCTTTGCCCGGCTCTCTGGCTGCTGATCCTCGTTGTGTCTTTGATCGGGCAGTATGCATTGCGCCTGTCCGAGATCTTAGTGGGATTTACGCCGCTATTTCTAACCTTTGCCCTGTGCATTTCTGCCGCCACCTTGATAATTACTCCGCTTGCAAGATGGCTGGGTGGGTATGGGGATTGGAGCGATGATTACAAAACCAGAAAACAACTAGTAAAAGAAACCCGGGAATTGAGAGAACTTTTGGGTTTGACCATAAGCCCAGAATTCGTCAGTGTAGATCTGGTTCCTCGGGAACAGCGGACTTTAGGTCTGTGGTTCCTGTCCCGCAAGACAAATATCTGCCGGCCATTCGCCCGCGAATGACCTACAAGCAACAATTCAACACCCCATGGAAACACCGGTTTCCCTGGGGACTTTTTTTTATGATATAATACACCCATGACTTGGCTTTTAATCGCCATCTTCGCATACTTTCTAAATGCGGTCGCCGTCACCGTAGACAAGTTTTTAATTGAAAAAAAAATCCCCAATCCGGCAGTCTACGCCTTCTTCATTTCCGTCCTTTCACTGCTAGCTGTTGTCATCGCGCCATTCGGCTTCCATTTGTATTCTTTTAATCAGATAATAATCGCTCTTCTCGCCGGCATCCTTTTTGCTTTTGCCCTCCTTTTCATGTTCAAAGCCCTGAGCCGTAATGAAGCCTCCAGAATTTCTCCGTTCATGGGAGGACTCCAGCCTATTTTCATCTTTATCCTCGCCTTTTTCTTTTTAGGCGAAGCTCTCGCCCCTAACGCCTTCCTGGCCTTCATTCTCATCATCCTGGGCACAGTCGTCATTTCCTGGCAAAAAGGAAAAATGGACAAAACCAGCTATCTCTTTGCCCTGATCTCCACCCTGCTCTTCGCTGTTTCCTACACGGTTAACAAATATGCTTTTGTAAACCAAGACTTTATTTCCGGCTTTGTTTGGACGAGGATAGGCGCTTTCTTGGGGGCTCTCTTAATCATCCTCCCGCCTAAAAACTTAAAAGCGGTGATTAAAGAATTTAAAAAACCAAAGAAAGGAGCCAGGCCGTTATTCCTCATCGGCCAAATCTGCGGGGCTTTGAGCTTTATTCTCATCAACTACGTCATTGCCATCTCTCCCAGTGTCGCCGTAGTCAATGCTTTGCAAGGATTGCAGTATGTCTTCCTGCTTTTAATCGTGCTGTTCTTAGCCAAAAAGTTTCCCAAGATTCTGGAAGAAAAGTTTGCTCTTAAAGTCCTGATCCAGAAAATCATTGCCATCGCTCTGCTTCTTATCGGATTAATCCTCCTTTTTGTATGAAGAAAAGAAAGAAAAAACGATCCAAGATTGTCCCGATATTATTAATTGTCTTGATTTTTTTGACTTTAGCCTTTACCCTGAACTTCTCCCCGAAGGAAACCGTCTGGGGCGTAACTTTCAGCCAATACTATGCCCAAGATGAGCTGGGGTTGGATTGGAAAGAAACCTACACGGCCATATTGGACGATTTAAAAGCAGACCATCTGCGCCTCAGCGCCTACTGGAAATATCTGGAATCTGACAAAGGAACCTACTTTTTCAATGACCTGGATTGGCAGATCCAGGAAGCTGGCAAAAGGGATGTTAAGATCATTTTAGGCGTGGGACGAAAGTTGCCTCGCTGGCCTGAATGCCATGATCCTAGCTGGTTAGAAGGATTGGGAGAAAAAGAGATCCAGACTAAACAACTGGAGTTTGTCCAGAAAACCGTGGAAAGATACCGGGACAATGACAGCATTATTGCCTGGCAAGTGGAGAACGAGCCTTACCTTCAACTATTTGGAGAGTGTCCTGGATTTAATGAGAGTTTCTTTAAACAAGAAATTTCCTTGGTTAAGAAATTAAGCGCCAAACCTGTCCTCATAACAGACAGCGGGGAGTTGAATTGGTGGTTTAAGGCCGCTTCTTCCGGAGGAGATTATGTGGGTACGACTCTTTACCGCACGGTCTACAACAAGTATATTGGATATCTTAAATATTTTTGGCCGCCTTCTTTCTATTATGCCAAGTCTTTCATGGTCAAAAGTGTCTTCCACACCAAGAGAGTCATTGTGGCTGAACTCCAGGCCGAAGCTTGGCACATTGAGGGCAAATCTCTGCCCCAGATGTCTTTGGCAGAGCAGTTAAAATCCATGGACGAGAAACAATTAAGGAAGAATGTTTCTTTTACGGAAAGAGCCGGTTTTGACGAAGCCTACCTCTGGGGAGCGGAATGGTGGTATTATCTTAAGGTGAAAAAAGATTATCCCGGATTATGGAATGAGGCTAAGACGCTATGGTCCCGCTAGAAGCGGGACTTTTTTGATTAAAAGAGAGAGCCTATCCGAGACAGGCTCTCCTATAAAACCAGGCCGGCATACTTGGTGCCGGCAACGGCTCTTGCGACTCCGTTGCGCAAAAAAAGCAAAGGCAATTCATTCGTCTGGTAGCCGAACAAATAGCTGTATCGGCGGATAGCCTTCAATAAATCTTCAAAATTCTGAGGCACCATGAGATCGTCTAAAATCCGGCCGGCCAGATCAAAAAAATCGCTCGGACAGTCCGGAACCTTCAGCGGACCGAGCCATTTGGCGCGCCAGCGCAAAGAATCATCTCTCGGACACTGTTCAAAATGTTCCGCCTTATCCCGGTAAAAGATGTGGTTTAAAGCAGCCGTCGCGACTTTCAAAGAAGCATAGCCTGATTTAGAACCGCGCCATTCTTCAAATAGATCATGATACGACCAGCCTTTGATAATCCCTTTTGTCCGCATCAGCCGGTAGAGAGCGTCTCTGCGAGGATACGGCCTTTGCCTGGCTTTCCAAGCCGGCGGCTCTGAACCGTTTTTCACGCGCCAATTGGCATACTTGGCGCGGCTTCCGTCCCTCTCAAAGAAATTTTTATTCCTGCCGCTGTTAAGGACGCTGTTGATAATCCTCTTTAAGTCTTTACTCTTGCCGAACGAAATACTGTAGTCAGGATGGCAAGCCGCTTTCAAAACTAAACGGCCGACTGGCATCGGCTTCTGCTTCAAAATCTCGTAAAGAATGCTCCTTAAAGACCGTCCCTGATTCCTGGGGCTTATCGGAGGTCTAAGACAATTATTCTGAAAACAGGGATCTGTCTTGGATCTTTTGATAAAATAAGTTCCATCCTGCCGGCCCAGAATCCCATGATACCTCAAGACTCCTGCTCGAGATTCAATTTGACGGCTGCCAACTCCCCGGCAATCATATCCCGGCTCTTTTCCCAACCGTTCAGCTAGCTTTTTCCGGCTTAAAGCCTCTTCTGACAGGATACGGATCGCGATTCTGACGTTATTACTCAGTCTTCTTCCGCCTTTTTTTTCCACCTCTGCGATAATCTCATCAGCAGAAAGAGGGGTGATTTTAGATGTTTCCATAGCTTTTCTCCTTTTCTGCCGGTTAAATTGACAAGGTACTGCTTCCTTCCAGTCATTTAACTGCTTTTTGCTTTAAAAGTCAAACCCTAAACAAAAAAACGGCCTGAGACCGCTTAATGCATACAACAAAATGGAAAGTGGCAATACCAGCTTCCTTCCATTTTGCTTCGAGAATTGTATTCTCAATTTTTTTGTCCTGTCTCACTTTATGGTTCGGAGACGGATGATCAAAAATGTCTTTCCTTTATGCTTATACAGTAAGTATAGCACATCTAAATTGAAAAGTCAAGAAAAAAACCTGAAATTGAAAAAATCACAGTAAAATGATATATTGAGCATATGCCAATATCCCATAAGCATAAAATAATCTTCATCCATATACCTAAAGCCGGGGGCAGCAGCATTGAAAAGGCTTTCGGTCTTTACGGCTCCAATAATAAAGGAGATAACGCTCCTGATCCAAACATTTTTTATGGTATAGAAAACGGAAAAGCGCTCCAACATTTGACTGCTTTAGAGATTAAGGACAAAATACCAGAAAATATTTGGAATGCCTACTTCAAATTTTCCTTTGTGCGCAACCCTTTTGACCGCTTAGTCTCAGAATACTCCTGGCGTCTGGAGAAACTCAAGAAAAACAAGATTCCTAATATTTCTTTCAGTGAGTTTTTGGATCAATACCTTTTGCCAGCAATAAACGGAGATAACACAGACACCCTGTCAGACCATTTTAAACTCCAGACGGAGTTCCTTTTTAACCAAGACGCCTTGCTGGTGGATTTTGTCGGCCGGTTGGAGAATTTCAACGAGGATTTTAAAACTATCTGCCAGAAGATCGGGGTTAAAATCAAATTGCCTCACGAGAACAAGACTAGACATCAGGACTGCCAAAGATACTATAATGATGAAACAAAAAAGATAGTTAGCAAGATATACCAGAAAGATCTGGAAAAGTTTAATTATTCCTTTTAATGTCAGTCTTCCTAAAAGTTTCAAAAGATATTATCTACCAGACCGCCGGCCGGATCATTGGCACGGTTTTAGGACTCGTCACCATCGGCCTCATGACCCGCTACCTGGGCCAGGAAGGTTTTGGTTACTTCACTACCATCGTCGCTTTCATGCAGTTCTTCGGCGTCTTGGTTGACTTCGGACTGCAGATGACCACCGGGACCTTGATCGCCCGTCCAGGAGCTAATGAGGAAAAGATTTTCAATAATATTTTCTCCTTGCGTTTCTTTTCCAGTCTGGCTGTTTTGCTGATAATCATAACCATTAGTTTTTTCCTGCCCTATCCGGAAATCATCAAAAAAGGCCTGGCCCTGATCGCCTTTTCCTTTTTCTTTGTTTCCTTGCAATCCATATTCATCAGCGCTCTGCAGAAGAATCTAGCCGCTTCCAAAGTCGCTATCGCTGAAGTTTTAAACCGCAGCACTCTTCTTCTGGGCATGGTCCTAGCCATAGCTTTTAATTTCAAC
>CAYIIA010000044.1:0-6450 GCA_964363385.1 uncultured Gammaproteobacteria bacterium | reverse complement strand
GCTTGGAAGCGGTGGCTAAAGACAGCAGTCAGTACACTCTGTTGAAAAACGGCTTGGTGGCTTTGGTTTTGTCGCTTTTCATCTTTACACCGGCGATTTTCAAAAAATTGAAGAAACTGGACGGAAAAGGCTGGCTGAAACTGCTGGTGATCGGCCTGATCGGCGGCAGCATCCCTTTCCTGCTTTTTTTCAAAGGATTAAGTCTGACTTCTTCGGTAAGCGCCGCCTTTTTCCACAAAACCCTCTTCATTTGGGTGGCGATCCTGGCTTGGCCTCTATTGAAAGAAAAAGTCAAAGGACTGCAACTAGTGGCTTTAGGCGTGCTTTTCCTGGGACTTTTGGTTTTCAACGGATTCGGCGAATTAAGGTTCGGTTCAGCCGAACTGCTGGTGTTTTTGGCAACCATGATGTGGGCGGTGGAAAGCGTAATCGCCAAAATATTTTTAAAAAACCTGGATTCCATCTTAGTCGCTTGGGGCAGGATGTTTTTCGGTTCCTTGGTCCTGGCAGCTTTTCTTTTTTTGACTGGCAATACTTCCGGCCTATTCAATCTCGGTTTCAGCCAGATGGGGTGGTTGTTGCTGGCCGCTCTTTTCCTGACCGGATACGTGGTTACCTGGTACGGCGCCCTGAAACGTTTGCCAGTCACGGTTGTGACTTGCGTCCTGACTCTGGCTTTTCCCATCACCGCGCTTTTAAACAGCGTTTTCATCACTCATAAACTGTCAATGGAAAACATAGTGGCGAGCCTGATCATCCTGTCCGGCGTGTATCTTTTCTGGCAGATCGGGGAGATGAAAACAGCGGCTTCTAGAACGACCGAACATGGAAAAGCCTTTTGAAAAATCCGATGGCGCTCTTTTGGCTGCCCGTTACGCGTTCATGCCCAACAAATTAAGATACTGCGGCGGCGACAGAAACAGCGAGATTTTCAGCTATGCGGCCGAGGGTGAAAGCGATCCGGGATTGGAGAATCTTTTAAAAGAGTTTGCGACCATGTTTCCGTACCTTAAACTGATCGCCCAGGCGAACAAGATCCTGGATCCTTTCAATTACCGGGTGGTGGAAGCCTACTGGATCGGCAACGAGCTTTTAGAAAATGTTTCCCTGAAGGATTTCTACCGTTATTTGATCGACAAGCAAGATTTGAAAAAAAAATTAAAGCCTGAATTGGCGGAAAAGGTCTTTGGCAAGCTTTCAGCCGGCGGTAAGCCCCATCATTCCTGGCATGTTTTCAATATTCCAAAAAGAACCGGGCATTATCCAGTGGAACACAGCCTGCAAACCATGGATGATTGCCGTGTCAGCTGGGGGAAGATATCGGGCCATGGCGGTTCTGCCGGGAAAGTGACCGTGGAATCCCGGCCCTTGGCTTTCGAGGGCAACCGGCTGAAGCTGGGAGAGCCGGTCCGTCGCGAAGCCTGGTCGGAGGCAAATGGCAAGTCTTTTGTCCGGAAGCCGGAGATCGGGGATTGGGTTTCCATCCATTGGGGCTGGGTTTGCGACCTCCTAAGCGAAAATCAGGCGAAAAATCTGGAAAAATGGACAAGATATAATTTAGCTCTAATCAACTTGTGAAAAAGAACAAAAAACCCAAAGTAGCGATCATCAGCCTCACGTCCTGCGAGGGCTGCCAGTTCGTCATGCTCGACCAAGGAAAGAAGTTCCTGGATATCTTGAAGAAAGTGGATTTGGAAGAATTCAGGCTGGTGGAAGACGAACCTATGTTTTCGGATCATTATGATATCTGCATCGTGGAAGGCAATCCGGTGACTCGGGAGAACATTAAGTTCTTGAAGGAAATGAGGTTGAGATCAAAAATTCTGGTGGTTCTGGGCAACTGCGCCGCTTTGGGCGGAGTCTGGGAAATAAAGAATTACGGCGATAAAAAGAAAATCATCCGTTCAGTCTACAAAAAAATGAAAGTGGAGAATCCGGATATCAAGGAAGTGGATAATTTCGTCAAAGTGGATCTGACTATTCCCGGGTGTCCCATTACTGGGGAAGATTTTTTGGAAACAATCCATCAGTTATTGCAAGGCAAGATCCGCCGTCTGCCCCAGAATCCGGTGTGCTGGGAATGCCAGATGAACGGATACGAATGTTTGCTGCAAAAAGGGGAAATCTGCCTGGGACCGATAACCCTGGCTGGATGCGATGCCGTCTGTTTGAAGAGCAAACAAGCCTGTTGGGGTTGCCGAGGACTGTTCGAGGGCGCTAAAGCGGAAAACTTAATGAATTATCTTTTGCAGAATTTCACGCGCGAACAGATAAATCATGTCATGGAGGTCTTCGGGTGCCGGGATTCAATTAACAAAGCATTGGAAAAAAAATGAAAACCATCCAAATAAACCACATCGGGAAAATGGAAGGACACACGGATTTCGTGGCCGAGATCCTTAAAGGGAAAGTGGACAGCGCCAAGCTCATCACGACCGAAGGCGCTCGTTTGATCGAGGGGATCTTAATCGGCCGGCACTTCAGCGAAGCGCCCATCATCACCGCCCGTATCTGCGGGATCTGTCCGGTCGTGCACAAGCTCTCCTCCATCAAAGCGATTGAAAACGCTTTTAAGATCAAGCCGACGAGGCAGACGGTTAAATTAAGGAAAGTTTTGGAATTGGCCCAGATCATCCACAGCCACGCCCTGCATCTGTTCTTCCTTTCTCTGCCGGATTTTTTCGGTTTGGAAAACGATCTGATCCTAGTCAAGAAATATCCCAAAGAAACCAAGAGCGCTTTAGCCATAAGGGAGTGGGCTCTGAAAGCCATTGAGACCATAGGCGGAAGAGCCGTGCATCCCATCGCCTGTGAAGTGGGAGGATTCAAGGTCCTGCCCCAAAGAGGGGAACTAAGGAATCTGGCAAATCAGTTCGAGCCGATGCTTAAAAATGCTTTGACTCTGGTCAATCTGACTTTGAAAATCAAATATCCAAAGTTAAAAAGAAAAACGATTTTCATCAGTCTGGCTAATAAGGACGAATATGCTATTTACGACGGGGATTTAAAGATTCTTTCAGATACGGTCAAGATCATCAAGGCTAAAGATTTTAACAGGGACATCAAGGAAATAGAGGAGCCGTACCGGGCCGCCAAGTCTGCGACTTTGAAAGGAGAACCTTTCATGGTAGGGGCTTTGGCCAGGATAAACAACAATCGGGAGAAGCTCAATCCTTTGGCTAAGGGAATACTTAAAGGCGCGCATTTCAAGGATCCGGAATACAATGTCTTCCTTAACATTCCGGCCCAAGCGATTGAAATCGTCCATTGTTTAGAAGAGCTGAGCGGGTTGTTAAATGATTTGTCTTCTACCCTGGAGCCGGAGAAGAGTTTAGGAAGCAAGTTGAATGTTATCGGCGGCGCCAATCCGTTAGGCCGGGAAGTTGTCGGCGCGGATGCGGTGGAAGCGCCTCGAGGCACGCTGTATCATCATTACAAGATAGATAAGAACGGATATATCAAGGAATGCACTATCATCACGCCCACGGTCTCTTATCTGAAGAATTTAGAAGAAGACATCAAGGCTTACTTGCCTCAGGTGATGAATCTAAATCCTCAAAAGAGAAGCTTGAAGATCCGAGCCCTGATCAGGGCCTATGATCCGTGCATTTCCTGCGCGACTCATTAATATTTAAAATATATGGAAATCAGATTTATTTGGAAAGAGGAATATAGCGTCGGTGTGGAAGAGATAGACAAACAACACCAGAGATTCTTTCAAATTTTGGAAGAGCTGTATCGGGCGGTTTTAGAAAACCAAACCAAGAAACAGAAAGGAAAAATCTTCCAGGATTTGGAAGATTACGTTTCAGTCCACTTTAAGACTGAAGAAAAGTATTTCGACCTTTTCCATTATGAAGAAGCAGAGGAACACGAGGCTGAACATGACAAGTTCATGGCAAAAATGGAGGAATTCAAGAAAAAGGAGGATGTTTCTTTCGGACTCCTTGATTTTTTGGAAGATTGGCTGGTGAATCATCTGGCTTCTGTTGACCAGAGATATGTGGAGTGTTTCAAAAAGAACGGCTTGAAGTAGTATGTATTTCATCCTGTTTTTCCTGTCTTTCTTCCTCGTCCTTGTCTGCTTGATTTTAGCAGTCATTATCTTGAATCTGCTTTCCCTTTTTTTCATCCGGGTTCCAAGCATCAGTTCCAATAAAAAATATTTTGAAAAGATCTTTGAAAAGATTCCTGTGAAGAACAAGGCGGTGTATGATTTGGGTTCCGGAGAAGGGGATCTGATCCTGTTTGCGGCCGAAAGAGGCGCCAGGAAAGCCGTAGGTTTTGAAATTTCTCCCTGGCCTTTCTGCCTCTCTGTTCTAAAATCCCTTTTTATTAAAAACGCCTTTTTCCGTTTCCAGAGTTTCTTCAAAGCGGATCTTAAGGAAGCGGATATTGTCTATGTGTATCTGACCCAGCCTTTTCTGAAATCTTTGGAAGAAAAATTGGAAAGGGAATTCAAGGGCACGGTTATATCCCTGGGTTCGCATTTTTCCTGGAAAGAAAAGGAAAGAGTCGTTTTGGATGAGAAGAGGGGATACGGCGCGTTTATTTACCAGATTTGATTATGCATGATTTCCATCTGGCCGACCAGATTTTTAAGACAATTCTGGATCACGCGGCCAAGAATAATTTGAAGAAAATTACAAAAATCAGTATTAGCTTAGGTTCTTTAGTTGAACACGGAGAAGAGATCCTGGCAGAAAATTTAGAATTCAACATTAAAATGCTGGCCCAGAATGGCTTAGCCCAAGGATTGGAAGTGAAGATTAAAAAAATACCAGGGAATTCCTGGATTTTAGAAAAAATACAAGGAGAATAAGGAAAGAATAGCTAATTTTAGCTATTCTTTTTAGGTCTTGATATTTTTTAGATTATCTAGTATCATCCTTTTTCTCATACTTGGCGCGATGCCGGGTACGAGATTATTTTTTTCCAAAAAATCCGAGGATGTGGTATAATAAAAAGCGTAAAATGGAAGTAAAATCCCTTAAACAAATCAAGGAATTGAAAGGAAAACGCGTACTTTTGCGCGTGGATTTTAACGTCCCTTTGGGCAAGGATTTAAAAGTGGATAGGCATGAAGATTACCGTTTAGTCCAGACGCTCCCCACTCTTAGGCATCTAATGAAGAAACAGGCCAGGATCATCATCCTGTCCCATCTGGGCAGGCCGGAAGGAAAAGTTGTTGAGGGATTAAGGCTGGACCCGGTCGCTAAAAGGTTGTCTCAGTTGTTAGGTAAAAAAGTGGAAAAGAGCAATGAGATTCTGGGGAAGGAAACCAAAAGGAAAATCAGGAATTTAAAGAACGGCGAAGTATTGATTTTAGAAAACATCCGTTTTGATGCCCGTGAAGAAAAAGGAGACAGGAGATTCGCCAAGAGTTTGGCAAGTCTGGGCGATATTTTTATCAACGAAGGATTTGCGGTTTCCCACCGGGACCAAGCCTCGGTTTCCATCATCCAGGAATATCTTCCCAGCTACGCCGGATTGCTTCTAGAGAAAGAAATTAAGAATCTGGATAAAGTTTTTAAGAAGCCTAAACATCCGCTGGTTGTCATTGTCGGCGGAGCCAAGATTTCCACCAAGATCAAAGTGATTAAAAGATTTGCCAGGATTGCAGACAGTCTGCTCTTAGGCGGGGCCTTAGCCAACACGGTTTTGAAAGTCATGGGAGTTTCCGTGGGCAGATCCCGGGTAGAGCCGGAAATGTTTAATGTTGTGAAAAAGATTAAATTGACAGACAACAAATTAAGAGTGCCTTTAGACGGCTGGCTCGCCAAGAGCTTGGAAGCCAAGAAAGGAAGGTTGGATGCCTTGGCTGACGTCAGAAAAGACGAATATATTTTGGATGTCGGACCGGATACGATCAGGCTTTACGAGAAGATCATTAAAAAAGCGAAGATGATCGTTTGGAACGGACCCATGGGACTCATGGAAACCCCGGCTTTTAATAAGGGCACCAAGGCCTTGGTTAAAATACTGGCTAAGAGCTGGGCAGAAACCATTGTGGGCGGAGGCGAAACCGTGGCCGCTATCAGAGCTTCAGGGTTGGAAAAAAAATTCAGCTTCATTTCCACCGGCGGGGGAGCCATGTTGGAATATTTGGAAGGCAAGAAGCTTCCCGGACTTAAAAAGATAATTAAAAAATAACTTTAAAACTATGATGGAAGGAAACAAATGCTGCGCCCAACACAAGATCCTGGGTGTCATCGCGGTCATCGTTCTTTTGCTTCTGGGCGCGTATCTATTTTCGCTTTCCAGGAACTCCTTGAAGAATTACAACTATATCGGCAAGTCGCCGGAATTCCAAGACCGGGTGACTATCACCGGGGAAGGCAAAGTCACGGCTACGCCGGACGTAGCGGTCGTCAGTGTCGGCGTTTTGGCGGATAAATCCACAGTGGCTCAAGCTCAGAAGGAGAGCACCGACAAGATCAACAGCATTAT
>CAYIIA010000043.1:0-6457 GCA_964363385.1 uncultured Gammaproteobacteria bacterium | reverse complement strand
CCCTGGAAATTCCAATGGGTAATGACTTTGTCCGGCAAGTAAGGGAAGGAGACGTTGCTTAAAATAACAGACAAGATAATTAAAAGAACAGGAAGCCACTCGGTTTTCCAAGAAATTTTTACAGGGTTGGCCATATTATTTTTTCAAGAACTTAAATATTTTTTCCGCGATCTCTTCCATGACGCTCAGGTTCAAAGAGTAGATTATCTGCCGGCCTTCGCGCCTGGAACTCACCAGATCCGTCTGTTTCAAAACATCCAGGTGATAGGAAAGAGTGGGTGTGGTCACATCCAAATAACGGCCGATTTCCGAAACCGCCATTTCTTTTTCTTTGAGCAGATCCAGGATCTTGCGCCGGTTCTTGTCGGAGAGAGCGGCAAAAGTCTTATTAAGAGGCATATTAGATATTTAGATGTACATCTAAATGTTAGCGCAAAAAAATATAGCCGTCAAGAGAGGGGTTATTCCGAGATTTCCTCCCTCTTCTCCCTTACGAAGGAAACAATCTTTTCAAAGAATTCCACTAACATCTTGAATGGGGTTTCAATAATGAAGTCCAGGACAAAAAGAATAACGTTTATTTTGGAAAAGTTGGTGGCTAGGAATCTTCCTACCCGGATAATGGGCAGACTGACGAAGTCAATGATGAAATTAGCCAGATTGTCTTTGCGAGGCAAAACAGAAAATTGCGTGGCCAGGTTCCTTAGGCGGAAACCGAAGAAGCTGACGATGGTCAAGAAGAAGATGAACAGGATGCCGCTTAGAATATTGAAATGGAGAAGCCTTAAAATGCTGATAATAATCCCGAAAGAAACCGCGAACATGACCAGGTAAATGAAATTGAAAAGGAAGTAAGCGAATGATCCCCGTTTCATGGATTTTTTCGGCTTGAAAACGATCTTTCTTTCCTGGCCATAGACAATCCTTTTTATTTCCTCCATGATAATCTTGGTATTTTTTTCTCCCGGCACCTTGATGGTCATGGCGACTAAAAACATCAGGACCGGATGGAAGATGACATTGATTAGCAGAGTCGCCCAGCTGATCCTTCCGATCATCAGATAATCATAAGGCAACTCCAAAGCAAAGGCCAAGATCGTTTTAGTGAAAAAAATGTAAACAATCACCCGGAAGATCGTTCCGATAAGCTTTCCGTGGATCCGTTGGTAGCTGGCTTGCGCCACCTCCTTGACCTCTTTTTCCAAAAGAGCCGGATCATCCATGATCCCATGGATTTTTCCCGGATTCTTTTCCATCACTTGCTGGAGCATCAGGAAAAAAACCGCCTGAGGCCGGATTACCCTGGACAGCTGGAAACTTAAAGGATGTTTCAAATGAGCATCAACCTGGTTTTTCAGTTTGACAATCTCCGGACAGAAGCCGACCGCTTCTTCAATCGTCATCTGGCGCCAATTCGGCTGGTAGAGCTTGAGCAGGGAGTAGCGCAAAGCCGTTTGGTCGGCCTTAGCAAAGGTTTTTAGAATGGCAATATATACCTGGAGATTTTTTTCTTTTTCTTCGGTCTTGTTATTAAGAAAAGAAAGATTTTCGACCAGATGGGAATACATGAAATTAATGACGGCGTTTTCCTTCTCATTTGGCGACAGGGTTTCGTTTATTTCCGCCGCCGCCAGGCTAACGATCCAATCCGTTAATTTTTGGTTTTGCGGCAATCGGTTCTTTTGGATGTAGTCCAGGAAAACCAAATATTTTTCCAACTGTCTTGCAAGATCCTGGATCATGGTTTCCGGCAGGACGTCATTGGGCAGATAGCCGGCTCGGATGAATTCAAAGATCAGGGTTTGGCTGATAACCGCCGCTTTTCTTTCCTGCAGAAGCAGGATTTGTCTTTTTAAGAGCCGTTCCAAAGAACTCCTTCTGACTAAATGTTCTTCATGGTAATCTATGACATTCCTTAGCTTTTCATAAAAAAAACCAAGCTTGGAAACCATCTGGCTCAGTTTGATCCTCTCTCCGTCGTTTGGGAAGGAGGTTTTGGTTTCGGCTGACATGATATCCATCAGCCATTCCATTTGTCCGGTTGGTTGCATATGGCTTTATTCTACCATTTTTAGGGCGTAAAAAGCAACCGTTGATGGGAGTTTCGAAGTATGGTAATAATATACCAGCAGATTGACAATTTGAAGTGGTGGAGTTGTTTAGACATAGAGCGGTTTAACTTTGGAGGAAAACGGAATGCAAAAAAGAAGCGGGAGCAAGACAGAAGCGCCGGCAGTATGCAAGTCGCAGGAGGTGAAGTTGGCAGATCCCGCCCAGACTCAGCGAAGAGGATATAAAAGAGAAGATGAAGGATTCCTTGGAAAGACTCTCGGAAAAGGAGCTCATCTATTCCGAAGGCGAGGAGTGGTTTCCTGCCTAAGGCATCGTTACAAAGGTCCTGGCCGACACCGTGTTGGCCAGGCCTTTTTTCATTCCTTGACAGGTTTTTAAAAGAAGGGTAACATTAAAGCCATAATAATTAATAAGAGTTTTGTTCAAAGTTAGTCTTTAAGATAATCTTTAAAAGACGGAATTGGACAAAGCAGAAAGGCTATTAAAATGGAAGATCGAAGTTCATTCCGTCCCAGACAGATGGTGCAAGGCAATTGGACATGCTCCGGTTGCGGCGCGACCATCACCGAGTTGCCGTTTGAACCCAGGCCCGGCCAGGATGTTTCCTGCCGAGACTGCTACCAGAAGACTAAAGGCGATCGTCCAAGCAGAAGATACTAAAAATGAGGGGCCCCTTAACGGGGCCTTTTGTTTTTCTTCAGGAGTGGTATAATTAAATCATTAAGGAATAATCTAAAACCATGCTCAACAAGTACAAGAAGATCGTCTTGGGCCTTTGGATCGTGCCCCCGGTCTTAATGATTATTATTTCTTTCATTCTGGGGTTTTTAGGAGCGTCATCCAATATGATGGCTGTTTTTGCCCTTCTCTCAGTCATTGTGTTTTTAGTTTGTTTTATTTTTTCCATCATCTTTATCCTCAAAGGAGACGACGTGGGAGATTCCAGGCTGAGGATGAAGGAAGCGATCCGTTTCGGCTGGGAAACCGCCAAGAAGAAATTCTGGTTCTTTTTCGGCGCGATTATTATTACCATGATCATCCAGTTCATACCCAATGTTTATAACTCCATTTTTCATCCGAGCAAGGGTGTAGCCGCCTCTTTAGACATGTATGCTCTCCCGGCCATAGATAGTATGATAATTTCATTGATCTTCTGGGTCATCGGGATGATCATCGCTATCGGCTGGATCAAGATCGCTTTAAAACTGGCTCAGGGAGAAGAAGCTAAGATTTCTGATCTCTTCTCCGGCTGGAAATTGTTTTTCCATTATTTGTTCGGTTCAATCCTTTACGGTTTAATCGTCATTGCCGGCATTATTTTGTTAGTCATTCCGGGCATCATCTGGCAGATTAAATTTTCCTTTTTTCCGTATTTGATTTTGGAAGGAAATGGACCTATCCAGGCTTTGAAAAAAAGCAGTATTATTACCAAAGGCGCAAAGTGGGATTTATTCTTCTTTTCTTTCCTTTTAGGCATGATCAATCTTTTAGGCGCTGTCTTGTTGCTCGTCGGCATGCTCTGGACCATACCTCTGGTGGCGGTGGCCATGGCCTATGCCTATGTAAAGCTTAAATCCCAAGTCCGGATATAACAGAAAAGCCCTGTTTAAAACAGGGCTTTTCTTTTTGGAAAAGTTTTGTTATTATATTCCCATATGTCGACAAAAGAATGGGTTAATCGAGTTTTGGAGCCTACGGGTATTGTTTTGGACGGACCTAATCCTTGGGATCCGAAGGTTTTGAATTCGGCTTTGTATAACCGGGTGAAAGCCGAAGGCTCATTGGGTCTGGGCGAGGCGTATATGGACGGTTGGTGGGAATGCGAATCCCTGGACGATTTTTTCCATCGTCTTCTATCCACGGATATATATTCCCGGATCGGTCTTTCCCTTCCAGTGGTTCTAGACGTGCTCCAAGCCAAACTATTCAACCTTCAGGCGGTCAAAAGAGTTTTTGAAGTCGGAGAAAAGCATTATGACATCGGCAACGATCTTTTTACAAAAATGTTAGGTGAAAATATGACTTACAGCTGCGGTTATTGGAAAGACGCTAATGATTTGGATTCGGCTGAAGAAGCAAAATTGGATTTGATCTGCCGGAAACTCAATCTTCAGCCGGGCCAGAGAATCTTGGATATTGGTTGCGGTTGGGGGAGCTTTGCCCGTCATGCCGCCAAGAATTACGGCGTGAGCGTAGTGGGAGTTACGATTTCCAAAGAGCAGATGAAATTAGCCCAGGAATTGTGCCAAGGATTGCCGGTGGAATTCCGCCTTCAGGATTACCGGAGCTTGAATGAAAAATTCGATCACATTATTTCCGTTGGGATGATCGAGCACGTCGGAAAAAAGAATTACCGGACATATATGGAGGTGGTTAAGAAATGCTTGAAAGAAGACGGCCTGTTTCTTTTACACACAATCGGCAGTTTGAAGTCCGGCAGCAACACAGACCCATGGATTGCCAAATATATTTTTCCCAATAGCATGCTGCCTTCCTTGAAACAGTTAACCACTAGCGTAGAAAATCTTTTTGTCATCGAGGACGTGCATAACTTCGGAATATACTATGACAAGACTTTAATGGCTTGGCATCAGAACTTTGAAAAGGCTTGGCCTGAACTTAAGAATAATTACAGCGGGAAATTCTACCGGATGTGGCGGTACTATCTTCTCTGTTGCGCCGGCGCTTTCCGGGCCCGTTCCATCCAGTTGTGGCAGATTGTTCTTTCGCCTCATGGAGTGAAGAACGGGTATAATTCCATTAGATAACAAAACATCCTCAATTAATAGGATGTTTTTAGTTTAATTGATGAATGTCAGGGCCTTGCCGGACCGGTCGCC
The DNA here is from genome assembly GCA_964363385.1 of uncultured Gammaproteobacteria bacterium. Lineage (GTDB taxonomy): Bacteria > Patescibacteriota > Patescibacteriia > 2-01-FULL-39-33 > 2-01-FULL-39-33 > CAYIIA01. The sequence goes on along the minus strand of CAYIIA010000043.1, from coordinate 1,544 downwards.
TCTCCCGGTTCTGCCGATGCGGTGGATATAGTCGTCATAGGTCGCCGGAATATCATAGTTGATGACATGGCTGACATTGGGGATATCCAAGCCTCTGGCCGCCACGTCAGTCGCTACCAAGATCGTAGTTTTGTTGGACTTGAAAAGATTCAAGGCTAACTGCCTTTTATTCTGGTTCTTGTTGCCATGGATAGCATCTGCTTTGAATCCGTTCCTGATCAGAAGAGAAGACAATTTTTCCACTCCGAATTTGGTTCTTCCAAAGATTAAGACCTTGGAAAATTCCGGCTTAGAAAGAATTTCGTTCAAAACAATGAGTTTTTCATCTTCATGCCTGACTCTAATAACGTCTTGGTCGATGTTCCTGGGGGTATTTCCGGTTTTGACGGAAATAGTCACGGGTTGGTTTAAAAACTCCCTGACTAATTTATCTATTTCTCTGTTGACCGTAGCAGAAAAAAACAAGGTTTGTCGTTGTTTAGGCATTAGTCCCATGACATATCTCATGTCATTGACAAAACCCATGTCCAACATCCGATCCGCCTCGTCCAAGACAATAGTGGCGAATTTAGCCGGTTTGATTTTTCCTCTTTCAATTAAATCCTTAAGCCTGCCCGGAGTCCCGATGACAAAATTAGGATTGCGGCATAGATCCGAGATCTGTTTCCCGATGTAGGCTCCGCCTACGCAACAAGCAGAAAAGATTTTCAGGCTCCCTCTGAAAGTGATTAGCTCCTGGTTGATTTGTCCGGCCAGTTCTCTGGTCGGAACAATAATTAAGACATTTTCCTGCTTGTTCAATATTACTTTATTTAATAAAGGAATAAGGAAAGCGGCCGTCTTGCCAGTACCGGTGTTGGCGATGCCGACAATATCCCGTCCCTCAAGGACGACCGGAATAGCCTCGTCTTGGATAGGGGTGGGAGCCGTATATCCTTTGATTGCGATGTTGTTCTTCAGCTGTTCGGCAATATTAAAATCCGCAAAAGCGTTTTTTGGTTCATACGGTTTTGCTTGGAGGGCCGGCTCAGCTTTACAGACGAACAGGGCCGGGTTTATGGACTGGCCGAAAAAGCCTTTTTTGCGGCCGAAATTTGGTTTCCCGCCGGATGACCGGCGATGGGAAGGCTTGCCAAAGCGTGAGCTTCGGCCGAAACTTTTTGTAGACACGATTTTTAGGTTTATTTCTTAGCTTTAAAGTATACAGGCCGTTGGCCTTCCAGATATTTCCATTAAAGCTAGAGATAAAGCCTGAGATGGGAAAACGTCTTAAATAGAGGTTTTCCGGAATGGAATTAAATGAGTTTTACTTTAAGCCTTAAGTGTAGCACGGAAATGGGGTTTTGTCAAGAGATTGTATAGTTAACATCAAGGGGTTGCTTTCTGCTAGGATAAGGGTGACTAATGCTAACTCACCTAAATTAAGCCAAAAGTATGCCTGGATCACCGCTTTCAGCCCCTAGGGAAATAAGGTTCAGATGGTGCCTGCGCCAGATAGAGCTATAGAGTTGTGATTTTTTGATTGCCATATATTTTATTTTTCT
>CAYIIA010000042.1:0-6469 GCA_964363385.1 uncultured Gammaproteobacteria bacterium | reverse complement strand
GGGGGCCTAAGACGATGATTTCAAATGGTTTTTCGTTTCTTTGCATAACTGATGATTATTTTTAATACTTACAGTTTAAAGGAAAACAGATGGGTTGTAAAGGGCTTGATAAGCCGTGTTGGATTGATATAATTAAAATGTAATCACGAATGGGAAGCCAGCCCGGCAAGGTTCTGTCCTTGTCGGGCCATTCTTTTTATTTGTCTTTATAAGCTAAAGATGGTTTTAAATCTTTAAGATAAATCAGATAATACCTTATTTCCTTTGTTTTTAATAAGGCTGATAATTTTATTTTTTGAGCGGCTATGACGGCTTTTAGCTTCCCGTTTTTTATTAAATAATCAATTAAAGGGTAGACATCTCCATCACTAGTGATAATTACTGCCTGGTCATAATCAGGATAGTCGATCATAGCTCTTAAAACTAAATCCGCGTCGATATTTCCTTTTACTTTATTTTTTTTGTCAGATAGAGTCGGCTTAAAAATCAGACGGTAATCATTTTTAGACAGAAAATCATATAACTTCTGATTGGTTGAAACATAACCAATAAATATATAGGCTTTTGTAACCTGATATTTTTCTTTTAAATGAACCCGGAAACGTTTGTAATCCAACTTCCAGCCCAAAGACAAAACTCCCAAATATAAATTTTGGATATCAATGAAAGCATAATTTTTTTCTTTTAAAATCATGCTTTCAATATAACAAAAAGACAATCAAAAAAAGTTAAAATCTTTTTTAATGATTTTAACTTTTTTGGAAACTATAAATATTAAATCTCTTCGTAATCCCTCATGGACAATTGTCCATTGATTTGATTCACGGTTTCAATAACCACCGAGACGACGATAAGCAGTGATGTGCCTCCAACCACTAAGCTCTGAGAGCCAGTGATCTGGGAAGTAATAAGCGGCAAGACGGCGATTATACCCAGAAAAAGGGCGCCGGAAAAAACAATGCGGGTGACGATCTTCTGCAAGTATTGCGCCGTGCTCTTGCCCGGCCTGATGCCTGGCACGAATCCGCCTTGCTTCTGCAAGTTTTCCGAGATCTGGTCCGGATGAAAGATAACCGCCGTATAGAAATATGTGAAAGCCACGACTAAGACAAAATAGGCGATGCCGTAGAATAATTGGTTTTGGAAAAGATTAATGATCCACTGGGCCGCGGCAGAGAGCCAAGCGCTATTCACCCTTAAGAACACCTGGGCGATCATAGGAGGAATCAAAATGATGGAAATTGCGAAGATAATAGGCATGACGCCGGCTTGGTTCACCCTAATCGGCAAATGCGTATTGGTGCCTCCATACATCCTGTTTCCCCTGATCTGACGGGCATACGAAACCGGTATGTTCCTCTGAGCCTCGGTGATAAATACGACGGCAATAATAGTAATTATGGCAATAATCCCGAAAATGACCATATTGATTATCTGAGCCTGGTCGTAGGTGTACAAAGTATTGCTAATACTGGTTGGCAATCCGGAAATAATGCCGGCAAAAATCAAAAGAGAGATGCCATTGCCAATGTGTTTTTCGGAAATAAGTTCGCCTAACCACATCAGGAAGATGGTACCGGCCGTAATCGTCAAGGTTGCTACGGTCAGGCTCCAAGGACTGAAATTAGGCATGACGCCTACCGCGGATTGGCGAAGCAAAGTGATCATAGCGAAAGATTGCATCAAGGCTAACGGCACAGTGAGCCATCTGGTCCATTTGTTGATTTTCTGCCGGCCGTAATCCCCTTCTTTCTGCAATTCTTCCAAAGCCGGGACGACCATGGCTAAAAGCTGAAAAATAATGGAGGCCGTGATATACGGGGCGACGCCCAACATAACGATGGAGAAATTTTCCATACTACCGCCGGAAAAGACGTTCATAAGCCCCAACAACTGGTTGCTCTCAAAAAGCTTTTTCAAAGCGGTCGCATCCACGCCCGGAATGGGGATGTGGGCGCCGATCCGGAAAATCACAAGCATGCCTAAAACGAAAAGGATGCTCTTCCTTAAATCCGGGATCTTCCAAATTTGAGCGAGTTTTTTAAACATGGAAATTATTTAATTTCCGCTTTTCCGCCTTTTCCCTCGATCTCTTTCTTGGCGCTGGCGGAAAAAGCCCGGGCCGTGACAAAAAGTTTCTTGGAGATCTTACCGTTGCCTAGGATCTTGACGCCGTTCTTAGAATTATCTATCATCCCTTTCTTTACCAAGGTTTTCGGATCGATAATATCCCCATCCTTGAAATTCTTTTCCAAGTCATTAAGATTGACGATCGCCATCTTGGGCTGCAAACTTCTGAAGCCGCGGTTCTTGGGAATGCGCAAAAGAGTCTGCTTGAAACCTAAAGCTTTCAAACCGCTTTTGCCGCCGCTTCTTGATTTCTGGCCTTTCATGCCTCTTCCTGAGTAAGAACCTCTCTTACCGCCGCGTCCCACCTTGATACTCTTCTTTCTGGCGCCCTTGGCCGGTTTTAAATTGGATAAAGTCAAAGACATATTATTCTGGTTTTACTTCTTCTTTTTTAATCTTTTCTTTTTTTATCTTTAAAGAAGCCAGGGCTTTCAAAGCGGCTCTCACATTGTTTATCTTATTATTAGTGCCTAAAACCTTGGAAACCACGTTCTTGATGCCGACCAATTCCAAAACCGTTCTTACAGCGCCACCGGAAATAATGCCAGTGCCAGCCGGGGCCGGTTTCAAAACGATCCTGGCAGAACCATCTTTTAATCTCACTTCGTGAGCAATGGTTTCTCCGACCAGATTGACTGAAATAGCATGCTTCTCGGCTTGGCGCTGGGCTTTTTGCACGGCCGCGGAAACATCCGCGCCCTTAGCCAAACCCATGCCTACCCTGCCTTTGCGGTCGCCTACGACTACGCAAGCTCGGAAACGCATCCTTTTACCGCCAGCCATAACCCTAGTGACGCGGGCGATGTCTATGACTGCCTGGTCGAATTCGGATTTTTCTTTTTTGAATTTTGATTCTCTTTTATCCATAAAATTAAATTTTTAATCCCGCTTCTCTGGCGCCGTCAGCCAAAGCCTTGATCCGGCCGTGGTATCTGTAAGAACCCTTGTCAAAAACCGCCTGCTTTATCTCTTTAGCCAAAGCTTTCTGGCCTAAAAGTCCGCCAACTAATTTTGCCCGTTCGCTTTTCTTGCCCTTTTCCTTCAATTCCTTTTCCGTCGCGCTGACCAATGTCTTGCTATTTTCATCGTCAATGAGCTGGGCGCTGATATGCTTCAAACTGCGGAAAACCGAAAGGCGAGGACGGGAAAGAGTGCCGAACATCTTGGCCCGGATCCGTTTCTTCCTTCTTAAAGTGATTTGTTTCTTTTGTTTTTGCAGGTTCATATGTTTTAGCTCTTAGCCGCGGCTGTCTTGCCCGCTTTTCTAATGATATGTTCATTCAAATACTTAATGCCCTTGCCTTTGTATGGTTCCGGCTTCTTAATCTTCCTGATCTGAGCGGAAATCTCCCCGACTAATTGCTTGTCTCTTCCAGAAACAGAGATTAAATTCTTTTCCACCTTGATTTCAATCCCTTCCGGAATGGCGAAGTTGACCGGATGGGAAAAACCGACGTTTAAAAGCAAATTTTTCCCATTGACTGCTGCATTGAAGCCAATGCCGTTGATTTCCAACTGTTTGGTAAAACCAACCGTGACGCCGGTTATCATATTACGGATGAGGCTGCCGAAAAGGCCCCAAAGCGCTTTCTGTTTCCGTTCTTTTTCATCCTTGATGCTTAAAGTTAAAATATTATCTTTAAGTTCCGCCTTAACTTGAGGATGGATTTTTTCCTTCAATTCGCCCTTTGGACCATTGACCACGATTAAATCGCCTGTGACCTCTACATTCACGCCGGCTGGAATTGTAATGGGTTGTTTGCCTAATCTGCTCATAGTTTTAGTATATTTCGCAAATGACTTCTCCGCCTACGCCCGCTTTCCTAGCCTGGCCATCGGTCATGATGCCACGCGAAGTGGAAAGAATGGCTAAACCCAAGCCGTTCAAAACTCTGGGGATCTCATCCTTGGCCGCATACACTCTCCGACCGGGCTTGGAAATCTTTTTTAAACTGGTCATGGCCGGTTTGCCGTCTTCATATTTCAAAACAATATTGATACCGCCGAATTTATGTTCTTCCTTGACCTCTTCAAAACCTTTGACATACCCGGTCTGTTTCAGGATCTTGACAATCTCCAATTTGATCTTGGAAAAAGGAACATAAACCTCCGCCTTCTTTATGCGGGAGGCGTTTCTAATTCTAGTTAGCATGTCAGCGATCGGATCAGTCATATTTTTAATGGAATTTTTATTATTTTACCAGGAGGATTTAGTGACTCCGGGAATCTGGCCGTTAGTGGCCAACTCCCTGAAACAAATACGGCATAATTTGAACTTTCTCAAATAGCCGTGCCGCCTGCCGCAACGCCAACAACGATTCACCGCCCGAGTGGAGAACTTCTGTTTTCTTTTTGATCTTACTACCTGCGCTGTTGTGGCCATATGTTAAATTATTTTTGAAAAGGGAAGCCTAAAAGCTTTAAAAGCTCTTGGCCGATTTCTTTGCTTCCAGCATTAGTGGCGATAGTCACTTCCAAGCCATGGACTCTCTCCACCTCATCCGACCTTATTTCCGCAAACACATTATGCTCTCTGAAGCCGATGGTAAAATTACCGTTGTTATCCATGCTCTTTAAAGACAAGCCTCTGAAATCCCGGATACGGGGAATGGAAACATTGATTAATTTATCTAAGAAATCATACATTCTCTGCCCGCGCAAAGTCGTCTTTACGCCGACTACCATGTTCTCCCTTACTTTAAAGGCGGAAATCGCTTTTTTGGCTTTAGTTCTCACTGGCTTCTGGCCAGTGATCCTGGCAATATCTTTTTCCACGGCTTCCAGATATCCGCTGTCCGTATTCCTGGCATTGATGCCAACGTTAACACTCACCTTGACCACTTTGGGCACGGCTAATTTATTTTTGAAACCGAACTTTTCCTGCAAAGCCGGCGCCACTTCTTTTTGGTATTTTTGATACAGTCTGGAAGTCATATTATTCTATGGTTTCATTGCATTTTTTGCAAATCCTGGTTTTAACCGATTTTTTTCCTTCACTCTTGTTGAAACGGTATCCCACCCTGGTTTCTTTTCCGCATTTCGGGCAGATTAAAGAAACGCTTGAAGCATGGACCGGAGACGGAAACTGGATCCTCTGGCCTTTTTCTCCCTGGCGTTTCGGCTTTTGATGCTTAACGGCCAAATTAAGGCCTTCAACCACTACCTTGTCCAAACTCACGAAAACCTGAAGCACCTTGCCCGTTTTTCCACGGTCTTTGCCTTTTAGGATTTTTACTTTGTCGTTTGTTTTTATCTTCATATTTTTACAAAACTTCCGGCGCCAAACTGATGATCTTCTGGTAGCCGAGATTTCTAAGTTCCCTGGCCACCGGACCAAAAACCCTGGTGCCTTTCATTTCTTTGTTTTTTGGATCGATGATGACTGCGGCATTGTCGTCAAAACGGATGTAGGAGCCGTCCGGGCGCCTTACTTCCTTCTTAGTCCTGACTAAAACCACATGGACCACGTCGCCTTTCTTGACTTGGCTATGCGGCACCGCTTCCAAAATGGAGCAGGTGGCGATTTCACCCAGTCTGCCGAAACGTTTGCGGTAACCGCCCCAAACTCTAATCACCCGGAGCTTTTTCGCGCCGGTATTGTCCGCTGAACCTAAAATGGATCTTAACTGTATCATATTGGATGATTAGTAAATGACGCGCCAGCGTTTTTCTTTGCTCATAGGCCTGCATTCCACAAAAGAAACCTTGTCGCCGGCATGGTACTGCCCTTTTTCGTCGTGGACCTTGTACTTCTTGCTCACCTTGTATCTCTTGCCGTATCTGGGATGGAGCTTGAAAGTTTCTATTTTAACGACAATGGTCTTAACCATCTTGTCTGAGACGACCACGCCGGAAAATTCTTTTTTGGTTATTTTTTCCATATTATTTTTTTTCTTTTAACACCGTCAAAATCTGGGCGATGGCCTTCTTGGCGTTTCTGACTTCGCGCACGTTCTTCAACTGCTTCTGGGCTACTTTGAAATTCAAATCATCCAACTTCTTTCTCAGCTCGGAGAGAAGATGGTTCAGTTCCTTGATTTCTTTTTCTCGCAGTTCCTTGATTTCCATATATTATTAATTCTTTTCAATGAATTTAGCTTTTAAAGGCAGCTTGTAGGCGGCGGTTATCAGGGCTTTCTGCGCCTGATCTCTGGGAATGCCTTCCAGTTCAAAAAGAATATTGCCTGGTTTCACTAAAGCTATGAAATATTCCGGCACGCCCTTGCCTCCGCCCATGGTAGACTGGCTTCCTTTGTTGGTAATTGATTGATGGGGAAAAGCCCTAATCCAAACCTTGCCGCCGCGACTGGTGTATTTAGTCAGAACTTTTCTGGCCGCT
>CAYIIA010000041.1:0-6586 GCA_964363385.1 uncultured Gammaproteobacteria bacterium | reverse complement strand
CTGGGGACAGAGATGCCGGAAAGGTTGAAACCTTTGACCGCTTTGTCCTGAGGATATATATAGATGGGATTGAAAAGGAAAAAAGCGGGCAGTTCTTCGCTGATAATCTTCTGGAAATCCGAATAATATTTCTTCCTCTCTTCAAAATCATTTGTTTTCCTCGCATTTTCCAAAAGTCCATCCACGGTTTTGTTGCCAAAGACCGCCAGATTCAATCCCGGATATTCTCCTTGCGAAGAATGCCAGAATGGAAACGGATCCGGATCCGAACCCAGGTTCTCGGCGAAAAGCAGAGCTTCATAATTTCTGGTATTGATGGCTTCCTGGACGATTTTTTCTTTTTCCACGATATTCAAAGTCGTTTTGACTCCGATTTGATCCCACATTTTTTTAATTAACTCCGCCATCTCGATATTCTTCGGCTGGTCGACCGTCGTTAAGGTGATAGCCAGATACCACTCTTTCTTTTTCCGGATCTGCTCCGTCAGTCCGTCCGGTGTCGTGGTGGAAACCATCTGCCAGCCGTTCTTTTCTAAAATTGCCACTGCCTCGGTTGGATTGAAATCGTACTTCTTGATGTCCGGATTAGTAATGATGCCGGGCAGAGTCGGACCGTCAATCACTTGGTTCTCCTTATTGAAAATTTCCGAGACGATTCTGTTTTTATCTGTGGCCAGAGCTAAGGCCTGGCGCATGTAATCTGCGGCCAGAAGGTCGTTCTTTCTCTGGTTGAAGAAGATAGCGGTATACTGCGGTTGTTCCAGGTTGTGGTACTGCAAGTTTTTGTATTTCTTCAATTCCTCCCGGTATTCATTAGGCAGATACGCCAAACCCTGGACCCCCTTGCTTTTCAAGCCATCTACCGCAGAAATGAAGTCCCCGTAGAATTTGAAGATTATTTTTTTCAAATAAGGCTTCGGACCGTAATAGTCCGGGTTTGAGACCAGAGAATAAGATCTAATGATCCCGTTGTAATTTTTTTTCAGGCTGCTGAATTTCCAAGGGCCGGTGCCCACGGGTTTTTTATTGAGTTCGGTTGAATCCGCATTAGCCGGAGGCACATTGTACCATAGATGTTCCGGTAAGATTCCAAAAGTCAGGAGGCCGAGAAAGGGCGCAAATGTTTCCTTCAAAGTGAATTTAACAGTGTTGTCATCCACCTTCTCTGCAATGACGCCTCTGAAACTGCGGGATAAAGGACTATTGAATTCCGGATCCTGGATGGAAGCGACCGTGAAGACGACATCGTCTGCTTTGAAATCCGAACCGTCATGCCACTTGATATTTTTCCTAAGGACAAAAGTGTAGACCAGATGGTCTTGGCTTATCTCGTAGTTTTCTGCCAGATCCGGAACCAAGCGCCTTTCCTTGTCATATTTCAGCAGTCCGGAAAAAACAAGTTGGCTTAAATCCAGATCCACATCATTGGTTTGGGCCAGGATGGGGTTAATGAGTCGGGGAGAACCGACCAGAGCCTCGGTATACTCGCCCCCTATTTTCGGGGCGGCTGCCGTAGCCTTGATATACGCCTGGCCCAGAAGAAGGATGAGGCAAATCAAGATAATGCCGGAAATCGCTTGAAGCTGTATTTTTTCCCGACGGCTTAAAATCCTTCCCAGATATTTCAATTGTTTAAAGGAAGGCAATTTGGCTTTATTCAAGGAATGCACCAGGTTTTTGTCCCAGCGGTGCTTTTCCTGGATTTTTTGCGTCTGCCGGGAAAAAACAGAGAAGATTTTTCCCAGCCAAGAGAATTTTGATTTCACAGTGTTTTGAGGAGGCCGGAACGGCCTTAAGTCGAGGGCTTAAAACGGCTCAGAAAAGGACGTTTGCAAGAGCCGTGATGAAAAAAATAATAGCTAAGGCGATAGTTATGTTGAAAAGCGTCTTTTCCATTCCGCGTTTGGCGTGATACACGTCGCCGCCGCCGCCGAAAGCCGCGCCCAGGCCGGATCCCCGGTTTTGCATAAGAATGGCGATAACCAGGAGGACGGCGCTGATAATTTGGATGATATCTATGATCATATATGGTTTTAAACCGCTTGTCCTCATGGTAGCACAGCGGAGAAAATAAGTCAATCTTGAATATTATATGGCATTTGCGGTTTAAAGGGGAAATATGGTATAATCCATTTCATGAATGAAGCTTCTTCCCAGTCTAAACACATCCTTCTGAAGGTTTTTTTGATTTTTTTCTTTCTGGTTGCTATCCTTCTTTCGGTTGGCTTCTTTTTATTCAAAGTCCGGCCGTCAGAAAGTCTGACGCCGATTTCCAGCCAAGCCAGCGAAGAATCCAAGGCGAACAGGATTCTGGCGGAAAAAACGGATCGGCCTTTCCTGGGAAATCCCAATGCCAAAGTGGTCATCGTGGAATTCTCGGATTTCCAATGCCCTAATAGCCGGAATGAGTTTTTTACTATCCGCGAGATTGCCAATAAATACAAAGACAAGATTCTTTTCATTTACCGCCAGTTTCCCAGCATAGATGAAAATTCATTTTATCTCTCCTTGGTTTCCCTTTGCGCCAATGAACAGGGAAAATTCTGGCCTTGGCACGACAAGATGTTCTTAAGCCCCGACAAACAAACAGACAGCGCCTTTTTAACATCCATAAACCAGCAATTGGGAATCAACCAAGAACAGCTGGATGCTTGCGTCACTGGCAAAAAATATGAATCAAGGTTTTTGGAAGATGTGGGAGACGCTTACCAGCTGGGAGTCAAAGGCACGCCGACTTTCTTCATTAACGGCACTAAGATCGCCGGCGTGGTCAGTCTGGCAGATTGGGAAAAGATAATTAACAAAGCTCTGGAGATTAATCTTTAATTATGATGGAAATACGGATCCATGGACGGGGAGGACAAGGTTCGGTTACGATGGCTGAACTTATTGCCGAAGCCGCTTTTTTCGATGGCAAGTTTTCCCAAGCCTTCCCTAATTTCGGCGTAGAGAGAAGAGGGGCGCCGGTAACGGCTTTTGTCAGGATAGATAAAAAATACATTCGTTTAAGGAGCCAGGTTTACGAACCGGATTACATCATTATCCAGGATCCGACTTTGCTTGACGGCACAGATGTCTTAGCCGGGGCCAAGAAGGAAGCCATAGTTTTAATCAACACGGAAAAAAAGAAACTGGATATGCCCGGAGTCAATGTCAAGCCTCTCTCAGCGACGGAATTGGCTTTGGAGGTCATCGGGAAACCGATCATCAATACCACGATACTGGGCGCATTTGCGGCTTTAAGCGGACTCATCTCCCTTGGGGCGGTAGAGAAGGCGATCCGCAAGAGATTCATCGGGGATCTGGCGCAGAGGAATGTCCTGGCCGCAAAGAAAGGTTTTGAAATTATGAGCCATAATTAAATGAAACTGCCGTTATCCGTAAAACCAGGCACGACTTCAAAAGTAAAGACAGGCAACTGGCGGCCTTTGGAATATCCGGAGATAGATCATGAGAAATGCATCGGTTGCGCGATGTGCGAGAGAGCTTGTCCGGAAGGGATCTGCTTTTCCACAGGGTTAAAGAACAAATCCGGAAAAACTTTTTTTGAAAAGGATCTGGACTACTGCAAAGGTTGCGGCCTGTGCGAGCATGTTTGTCCGGTCCAAGCGATTATTATGAAAGAAGAAAAAAAATGAAAACCATACTTGAAGGATCCATGGCCATCGCTGAAACCGTAAACGCCTGCAAGCCGGGCGTGGTTTCTGCGTACCCCATTACTCCCCAGACACATATTGTCGAAGAATTGGCTAAGTTAAAAGCCGACGGCGATGCGGATTTTGAATATGTCCTGGCTGAGAGCGAGTTCGCCGCCGCCTCAATCGTCCAAGGGGCTACAGCCATGGGAGTCAGATCATACTCGGCCACGAGTTCCCAGGGATTGTTGCTCATGACCGAAGTTTTGTATAACATCGCCGGCATGAGGTTGCCTCTGGTTTTAACGGACGCAAACAGAGCGGTGTCGGCCCCGATCAATATATGGAACGACCAACAAGACGTCATGGTTATCCGAGACGCCGGCTGGATCATGCTCTTCGGCGAAACAGTCCAAGAGGTCTGCGATCTCCACATTCTGGCCTACAAAGTTTCGGAAAAAGTCTTAATCCCGGCCATGGTCAATCTGGACGGCTTTGTCCTGACTCATGTCGTGGAACCGGTGGATATCCCCGGCGCTAAAGAAGTGAAGGCATATCTGCCGGATTACAATTTTAAGGAAAGATTGGACGTCAACAATCCCCTGACCCTTGGCGCTTTCGCCACCCCGGAATATTATTTTGAAATCCGCCAGGAGTTGCATGAGGATCTGGTAAATTCAAAGAAGATCATTTCCCAGGAAATGAGGAATTTCAAGAAAGTTTTTAAAAGATCTTTGAATTTAGTGGAATATTACGGCGACAAGAATGCAGATACCGTCATCGTGGCCATGGGTTCGGTCTTGGGAACGATCAAGGAAGCTGTGGATGAATTAAGGAAGCAGGGAAAGAAAGTCGGAGTGTTGAAGATCGTCTCTTTCCGGCCTTTTCCAGAAGAGGAGATTATTAAAGCCTTGAGTAAAGCGAAAAACATCGCGGTCATAGACAAATCCATCTCCTTAGGCACGGAAGGAATTCTGGCTACCGAGTTAAGGAGGATTTTAAAAAAGAACATTGTCAGCTTTGTCCTGGGTCTGGGCGGACGGGATATTACCAAGGAGATGATCAAAAAAGTCTTTGTTTCAGTGAAAAAAGAGAAATTAATTTTTCTAGGCAGATGAAAAACTACAAAGCGCCATTATCCCATCTTTTGAATCCGGGCCACAGCGCCTGCGCCGGTTGCGGTATGATCATCGCGTACCGCTTGGTTTTGGATGCGGCCGGAAAAGACGTCATTGTCACCAATGCGACCGGCTGTTCCGAGGTGACCACGACTCAGTATCCTATGACTTCTTTTAAGATTCCTTGGATCCATGGCTTGTTTGAAAACCCTTCGGCTATTGCCTCGGGAATCGTTGCGGCTTTGAAATACCGGAAAGATGAAAAAACCAAAGTCATTGCCATAGGCGGAGACGGCGCCACCTTTGACATCGGCTTGGGACTCATCTCCGGCATGTGGGAAAGGAATGATGACGTCTTGTATGTCTGTTTTGACAACGAAGCCTACCAGAACACCGGCTACCAATCCAGCGGAGCGACTCCTCTGGATGCCAATACTTCAACCACGCCCCCGGGAAAAAAATCCCTAGGCTCCAAACAAGGAAAAAAGGATATGGTCGCCATTGCTCTGGCCCACCATATTCCGTACGTGGCCACCACTACTACTGGATACCCTTTAGACATTGTTGCCAAAGTGAAAAAAGCTTTGAGCATCAAGGGTTCTAAATACTTGCAGATCTACACTCCGTGTGTTCCGGGTTGGGGCATTGAGCCTAAGGATACGATGAATGTTTCCCAGTTGGCGGTCCAATCCGGGTATTACCCCATCATTGCCTTTGAGAACGGACAACTGACGGCCAAGATGAAGATTAAGAAGATCCCGGTGGAAGATTTCTTGAAAAACCAAAAAAGATTCAAGCATCTGTTTAAAGGAGAAAGGTTTAAAGAAGAAGGAAGAGGAGAGATTCCTCGGATCCAGGCTTTGGCAGATGAAAATATCTCAAAATACCAATTAACTTAAGGAGGAAATGATTTTACAATCTTTGGCGGCGGCTTTGCCTGCAGGAGTGGCAGGAAATGTAAACGGCGCCGTCGAAAAAATCCAAATCGTGGAGATACCCAAGAACGTGAGTCCGGAACTCATGTCCCAGATTGTAGAGAGCATCCAGAACGGGAAACTGCCGGTCCAGGCCATTGCGGATCTCATCAACTCCAACGCCAGCGCCGGAGTGAGTTTCTGGGATATCATGGGCGTGGTGGTTTTGATTGTCTTGTTTTTTCTTTTCTTAGCCATGTTTTTAGTCGGTTTAGTGATGGTGGTCCTTAACATGTTCAACCTTTACCATTGGGGTTTGGCCAGTAAGGAGTCTTTTGAAAAAGCCGGGGAGAGCAAAGGCAAATGGTTTAATTTCTTAGTTACTTTGCCGGTCATTACTTTCTTTACTTTCTTTATTCCCATCGCCGGGTGGGTAGCCGCTCCCCTGCTTTTCATCTTTTGGACAGTCATGGTTTTGGTGTATTTCTTCAGTGTTAGGAAGAAAGTAGTGACGGGTAAATCCTAGGTTTTTCTTGGTGGAAGCGCCTGAGGGCGTTTTTTTAATTGTGGCTTGACAGAAAACTTAGGATATTGTATAATAAGGTAATAGTTCATTTAAAATCAAATATAGTGTAAATTTAGCCAAACATGAGGCAAGCATTAAGGAAATCAGCCTGGTTTCTTTAATGTTTGCCTCATAAACGAGGCAGCCGTTGGTCTGAGCGTTTCAGGCAGAAAAAGGAAAAGGAAAAGGAAAAGGAGGATGACGCCGATGAGCACATCGACCCCATCTATTACGATCACAGTCAAACAAGTCAACCGCAGCCTCTCCTCTCAGGAGATGATCAATGCCACGGAACGAGTGCAGTACACGGACAAGTCCGTGGTGGCCTCGATACCCTCCCAGGGAGAAGGAGTG
>CAYIIA010000040.1:0-6592 GCA_964363385.1 uncultured Gammaproteobacteria bacterium | reverse complement strand
CAATTCATGTCACTGCCGACCTACCACGACATCTTTGAAATGGCCAAGAAGATGAAATTGAACCGGCTTTCTTTCAACCAGTTGGAGTTGTTCCAAAAGTCGCCATGGAAATGAATCAAAAGCCTGGCCTTGAATTTTTTCTTCAATCTGTAGCCGACCAAGGCAGTGACGAACGGCTCCTGAGTGATGATTAAATCATAATGATTGGCAAGAAAAAGTTTTTTACCCAAACGCAAACCATCGAATAAATAAGAAAGGCGGTTCTTGGAATTAGTCGGGTATACGGTCATCCGGTCAGAAACCACATTGGGTTCGTATCCGGGCCTGGAAAAAACCACCACATCCAAACGTTCTGTGAATTCGCTGTATTTTTGGTGGCGCTTAACCACGTCGCCGAGCTGATCCCGACCCAACAAACCTTTGTCAATTGAGATGATTAAAATTTTCATTTGGTAATAAAATTCTTTGCTAATTTAAATTCAACAGGGAAAGAAAAGAATTTCAACTTCCAGCGGATCTTGCAGATGAGGATAAAGATGAATTTAAGCAACCTTTGGGCTTTGACGCTGGAACCCATGGCGCTTTTGAAGCTGTGGGCCCCGAACCGGACGTAGGCTTCCATGGATTCCACAAAATCCTTGTTTTTAACCCAGGGGAAGTTCTTGACGGAAAGATAATTCAATTCGTTTTTTACAATGTCCGCCCACTGCTCCAAAGCCTCAGGGGCTTGCCAGCCGGCCTTGAGGCATTCCTCATACAGTTCGGATCCCGGATACGGCCGGAAAGCCTGGGGGCCGAGAATCTGGACTTGGTCGCCTAATTTCACTAATTGGCCTATTAGTTTGAGAGTCAGCATCATATCCTTTTTCTCTTCTCCGGGAAGGCCGATCATAAAAGAATACTGGGGGATGATTCCGGACTTTAAACACATCCGGGCGGAATTAATGATCTGTTCCGGCGAAACTTCTTTTTTTATCTTCTCCAGTATCCTAGGACTCCCGGACTCGGCACCGAAAGACAGAAGATAACAGCCGGATTTTTTCAGTTGGAAAAGGAAATCCTCATCCACCATGCCGGGACGGAGATAATCCGCTCTGACAGTGGTTTCCCAGGGGATGCCCAGGTTGTTTTCAATCATGCCACTGACAATCTTCTTGGCCCGGGTTATGTCCACGAAAAAATTCTCATCCCAAAAACGGATTTTCTTGTTTTTAAAATATTCTTTTTCTTTTATGGTCTTTAAATCCGTCAGGACTTGTTCCGCAGTCCTGGGACGCCACCGGTTGCAAAGAATGGCATTGATGCAAAAAGTGCAGCGATGAGGACAGCCACGAGACGTTAAGGACGGGATTAAATACAATTTTTCCAAAATTTCCCTTGGCACCAGGTCCCAGTTAAATGAGGGCATTTCTGACGGATCATGCAACTCCCTCGGCGGATTTTCTTTGATCTCATTATTCTCTTTGTAAACAATGCCCTTGATGCTATCCAAAGAGTTTCCTCTGATAATCTCTTCCATGGTCTTTTCCCCTTCTCCGACGCAGACAATGTCCACTGATTCATTTTTAATGGTTTGACTCGGAAAAAAAGTCGGATGGGAACCGCCCCAGACGATTTTAGCCCGGGGATTTTCTTTTTTGATCAAGGCGCTTATTTCCAAGGCTTCGCTAATCTGAGTCGTCATAACTGAGAGACCAAACCATTCCACTTGGGAAGATTTTTCCTTGAGTATTTCCCGGTAGTTGCTCTGCCGGGCGCCGTCGATGATTTCCACCTCAATTCCAAGGCCGGAAAGATAGCTGGCAATGCTAAGGAGTCCCACGGAAACCGAACTGTCATAGTTCTCCTTGGGGATATTGAAAGGCGGGTTGATTAAAATTATCTTATTCATTGCCGGTTTGTTTTAGGAGAGAAGCAGTCTCTTCGACCGTATTTTCCCATTTGAAATCTTCCTGTTTTTTTCTGGCATTGGCCGAAAAAGTTCTGGCTGTTTCCACGTCTGAGAGAATCTTCTTAACGGCGGACATTAATTGGCTGTCATTGTTGTATTCAACCAAAATGCCTTCTTTGTTGTTTTCGATCAGTTCCGGATTGCCGCCGATATCAGTCGTAACGATGGGAGCGCCGAACCTCATGGCTTCGAGCAAGGTGTGCGACATACCCTCGTAGTTAGTGTTCAGGATGAAGAGATCGGCGATCTTGAAGTAGTCTATCATCTGCTCATGCTCTATCCTGCCTTTGAAAATGACGTTTTTCTCCACGCCCAGATCAAAAGCCATTTTCTTGAGATTCTCCGATTCCGGACCGTCGCCCAGGATTAAAAGAAAAATATTTCCAAAAGATTTTTTAAGTTCCGGCATTATCCTGATGATCCCATCCACGCCTTTCCAGAGAGCTAGACGGCAAGCGGTCACAATGATTTTCGACCCCTGAGGAAACTCCTGTTTGACGTCTTTTTCCCTCTGCAGATCCAGACTTTCATCCTTCACAAAATCCACGGCGTTGTAGATCAGTCTTATCTTTTCCTTCTTCACCCCGATCGCTTCTGCAATGGAGCTGAGGAACTTGCTTACCACCACCACTTTTTCCGCATTCACCAGGATTTTCTTTCTCCTGGCTTTCAATCTTTCAATCTTCTGGTCATATGTTTTTTTCTGGAAATCCACAATATAATCCGAGGTCCAGCCGTTGGCGACGGCTGTTTCCCAAGCGCTGTCCCCCACGAATCTGACCACGTATTTTTTGCCGGTCATCTTCTTAACCAGGCAGGCGAAGTAACCGACGCTGTAGACATCCATGACATATATGACGCTGGAGGAAAAAGACAGGAAAAACATCCTTAAAAGATATTCCAATCTTCCAAATCTGCTTTTAGGGATCCGAACCACATTCTTCTCTTTTAAAAGGATGTTGCTGTAAGTAATGATCTTTACGTCCAATCCTTTTTGTTTCAGATCTTTTTTCAGGGTCGGAAGGATGGTGGCCGGTCCGCCGATGTCCGGCGGATAAATGCCGGTGGCGATGAGTATCTTATTTTTCATTGAATATATTTTTCATTTTCTGGCTGATATTGTCCCAATCATATCTTTCTTCCACCATTTTTTTAGCATTTTTTTTGACTCTCTCCACCTCTTCCTTGTTTTTTTCATCAAAGACATGCTTTATTGTTTCCGCGATACTCTTGGGATCCTTTACTTTACAGAACCATCCGGTTTCACCGTCTTTAAGAAAATCCGGGATACCGCCGACCGGCGTAGCAATGACGGGCAAACTGAAGCTCATAGCCTCCAAAAAAACATTGCCCAACCCTTCTGACAATGAGGGGCGGACAAAGACCTCTGACGTTTGGTAGGCGGAAAAAAGCCAGTCATGGGGTCGCTCACCTTCAAATCTGACTCTTTGTTTTAATCCTAATTTTTCAGACAAATTCTCCAATTTTTTTCTCAACGGCCCTCCGCCAACAATTACCAGCACATATTCTTCCGGCAAAAACAAAAGTGCTTTGATTAGATACTCCAACCCGTTCTTTTTCACCAACCTGGAAACCGTTAAAATCTGTTTCGGATTTTTTTTATCAGTATCGATCTTCTCCTGGATGTTCCGCAAGTTTTTAAAGCCGGCTCCATTACCCACTACCTCCACTGGACATTTTGCCCCCATCTTTCTCGCTCTTCGGGCCAAAAATCCGGAGATCGCCTGGATATGATCCGCTTTGCGGTAAATAGCTTTGTAAATCGGCCGGATTAAGAAAGTCCTCAGCCAGATATCCCTCTCGCTATCCCCTTCCTGCAAAGTAAGCAAATATTTTATTTGCGGATTTTTTTTCTTGAACTTCATAGCCGCCCAACCGGCCTGGTTGGCCATCATCGCCCAAATCAAATCGTAATTATTTTTCCTTTTAAGCTCTTCCGCTTTTTTCAAAGCTGACCAAGGGAAAAAATATTTGTTTAATTTCCCCTTGCCGATCCGATGAACATTAATATTGCCGATGCTTTCTTCTCTTAATTGTTTGCCATCCAGATTGACCGTGATCAGATCAAAATCGAACTCCTCTCCTAATCTGTTCGTAATCTCCTTGATGGCCACCTCGGCTCCGCCCACAAACGGATGGTAGGCCAAGGAAAAAATTAAAACCTTTTTCTTTTGCATAATCAAAGGGTCTTGTAGATAAAGCCCAGTCTCTCTGCCTCTTCCTTTTTGTAGAATTCCTTTATGTCCACCAGAACCGGATTTTCGTTCATTTTGTCCTTTAAATCCAAAAGGGAGATTTCCTTGAAAACGCTATGCGGACTGAACACGATGACGGCATCAAACTTCTCAGAAACGCTTTTGAGGTCGATATTATCCACACCGAATTCTTCCTTGGTTCCGCCGTCTTTCAGCAGCGGATCATAGCCATAGACTGACAGACCGAACTCTTTGAGATAGTCGATAATATCCTTGGCCTTGCTGTTTCTGATATCAAGCACATTCTCCTTGAAAGTCAGACCCATGAACAAAACCTTGCTTTTTTCAATGATTTTACCCTGTTTGATTATCCCTTTCAAAACCAACTCAGCCACATGCCTAGACATGTATTCATTAGTCGCTCTGCCTGCCAGGATCACCTGGGGATGATATCCCAGCTTCAAAGCCTGATGAGTAAGATAGTACGGATCCACGCCGATGCAATGGCCGCCGACCAGTCCGGGAAAATATTTGCCCGTATTAAAATTCCATTTAGTGCCGGCTGCTTCCAAAACTTCCCTGGTGCTGATGCCTACGCGATTGAATATTAAAGACAGCTCGTTGACAAAAGCGATATTCAAATCCCTTTTGACATTTTCTATTACCTTGGTCGCTTCCGCCACCTTAAGGCATGATACTCGGTGGATGCCGGCCGGGATCACGGAACCGTAAAGTTCGGCGACTTTGTCCAAAGCTTCCTGGTCGCTGCCTGAAACCACTTTCACCACCTTGTCAATAGCATGCTCCTTGTCGCCGGGATTGACTCTTTCCGGGGAATAACCAACTTTGAAATCCTCGCCGAATTTCATGCCGGATTCTTTTTCCAAGATAGGAACGCAGATTTCCTCGGTGCAACCGGGATACACAGTCGATTCATAGATGACTATGGCGCCCGGCTTCATGTTCCGGCCTACGGTTTCTGTTGCTTTGACTACCAGAGTTAGATCCGGATTTTTAGCCTGATCAATGGGAGTGGGCACGGCGACAATCACAAAATCCGCTTCCTTCATCTTTTGCGGATCGCTGGTGAACTCAATATTGTAATGGCCGATATCATCGACTTCGCCGGTAGAATCCAGCCCGGATTTCAATTCATCGATCCTTGACTGCTTGGCGTCAAAACCAATGACCTGATGTTTTTTGGAAAACAAAGCGGCTAGAGGAAGACCTACATAACCCAGTCCTAAAACGCAAACTTTTTTAGCTTCTTCTTTTGTGACGGAATTCTTATCCAGTGAATCCTTTTGATAATAGTCGTTATACCACTTCAAGAAATTTCCAATGCCTTCCTCTATCCCAATCTTCGGCTCATACCCCAATTTGATTCTGGCTTTTTCAATATCCGCAAAAGTTTCCAAGACGTCTCCTTGTTGGAGAGGCAGATAATTTTTAACCGCTTTTTTGCCCAAGCCGTTTTCAATGACTTGGATGAAATACTCCAAATCCACCGGCTGGTTGTTCCCCAAGTTGAAAATCTCGTAATTTTCACACTTGTCCAAAGAAGCGATTATGCCGGCAACGACATCGTCTATATAGGTAAAATCCCTTTTGTGCTTTCCCTGGTTGTATACATCGATGGGTTCGCCTGCAAGGATGGCTTTTGTGAATTTAAACAGAGCCATGTCTGGACGGTACCATGGCCCATAAACCGTAAAAAACCTCAATCCGACGCAATTCAGACCGTACAGATGATGATAGACATGAGCTTGGAGCTCATTAGCCTTCTTGGTGGCCGCATAGAGAGAAACAGGATTGTCCACCGGATCCGATTCACTGAAAGGAATTTTAGTGTTTCCTCCATACACTGAAGAAGAAGAAGCAAAGACAAAATCCTTGATCTTGAATTCCTTAGCCAACTCCAGAAGATTATTAGTGCCGACGATATTTGAAGAAATGTATGCGTCCGGATTTTCCAAAGAATACCTGACCCCGGCCTGGGCTGCCAAATGGCATATCTTATCTATCTTGCTCTCTTGAAAAACCTTCTTTAATCCTTCTTTATCGCTGATATCCTGGCGATACAGCTTAAAGTCAAATCCGGCCAGCAACTCCTTGATCCGGCTTTCTTTCAGGGTTGGGTCGTAATATGGATTGAAATTATCCACGCCCACAACAGAGTCCCCTCTTTCCAGGAGCTTTTTTGCCGTGTGGGAGCCTATAAAACCGGCAATGCCGGTCAATAAAATCGTCATATCAAAGAATTCCCAAAATTAATTTATACCTTAATATAATTACATTTTTAGGAAAAAAAGTCAATTTTCCTGAAATCAAGCCAAAAAGAAAAACACCCCCTCTATTTAGAGGGGGTGGATTTAACCACTTTGGACTGAAGTCCAAAGAATATTATTTAGAATGAATTCTTAAG
>CAYIIA010000039.1:0-6701 GCA_964363385.1 uncultured Gammaproteobacteria bacterium | reverse complement strand
TCAAACTTGGCCGGATAAAACCTTTGTTTCAGTTTTTCCCTGATCTTCCCAAAATCCTTCTTTGTCTTCAAGTTAATTTCTCCGGAAAGGAAATATTTCTTGCGGAATTCATCCACAGCTTGGGAAAGAGTTATATCGTTCTCGCTTAGATATTCCAGAAGCAGAAGGATGGGAAGGATGCTGTCTCCGTAAACATAATTTTTCTTTTTTGCCAACGACAAATTAAAGAAATAATGACCGGAATTCTCGCATCCGAAAAGCAGTTTTTCTTTTTGCATTAATTTCACGAAGTTGGCATATCCTGACTTGCATATGACCATCTTTCCCTTATTCTTTGAAATGACCTCTTTAAGCCCCAATCCGGAACGGGAATCCACCACAATCTTCATCTTTTTCTTTTGCAGGAGGATTTTAATCAATAGACAATTGAAGAAATACGGGGGAACAAAATTCCCTTTTTCATCTATTAACAGACACCGATCTCCGTCTCCGTCCCAAATAATGCCCAGGAAAGCTTTTTTTTCTTTGACTGCCTTGACCAAAGAAGCTCTGTTTTCCGCCAGCATGGGGTTTAGATCATGATCCGGATACTTGTCCTTCGGCCTGAAATTCATTTTAATCTCTTTCCCTTTGATTCTGACAAAAACATAATCTATCGCCTTGGAACCGGATCCGCCGGAAGAGTCCAGTACTAATTTCCTGGCCTTGATCTTTTTCTCATTACTCAAAGAAGTCAGAAAACGGTAGTATTGAGGCAGGATATTTAAAGATTCCGCTTTAATTTTTGTTTCCCTTACCCCTTCCGCCTTCTCCGCCAATTTAGCGATCTTTTCCAAATCAGTGGCCAGGCCGAAAATGATCCCGTCCTTGCCGCACATCTTAATACCGGTATACCCCGTAGGATTATGCGAGGCGGTTACCATGGCGCCGCCGTCAAAGCCGCCTTCCGCCACCGCGAAAAAAAGGCTCGGCGTGCTGTCTACGCCCAGACTGGAAACTCTGACTTTTTCCGCTAATAATCCTTGGATGAAAAAACGGGAAATGCCATCCGATTCCGGACGAGCATCCTTGGCCACGACGATTCTCTTAGCCTTAAGATGCCGGGCAAAAGCCCGGCCTATCTTGTAGGCGGCCTCGTCGTTTATTTCCGACGGGTATCTGCCTCGGATATCGTACTGCCTGTAGATCTCGGGGTTTATCTTCATAGACACATTGTATCATTTTTTGACAACCACCGAAAGCAGAAGATCCCCGTTCCAGACAGACGCTTTCTCCCCTCTTTTTTCGTAATTAATCCGTTCAACTTCAAAACCCGCCTTCCTAAGCAATTTTTTGGTTTCTCCCAAAGAGAAAGAATGCACATACCGAAGATGCCAATTCGGAGAACTCATTTTCCAAGGCACGAACGCATCCTTAAAAGACCAGACGCCTCTTCTGCCTTTTTCAAAGAAGTTAAAAAGGTGTTTCCAGTAACGGAACCGGTAATTAAAGCTCCCGAATATCTCCCAGAGGTTCCAGTTGGACATCACCAATCTTCCGCCGGGTTTCAGGCAGGAAAAAACATCCCTAAGAACCTTCAGCCTCAATTCCTTGGTCGGGATATGGTGCAGAACCGCAATTAAAAGAACCAGGGAATACTTTCCTTTTTCTAAATGAAGATCTAAGATGTCTCCCGCCTCAAATTTAACTTTGGGATTGTTTTCAAACCTTTTCCTGGCGATCTTGATTAATTCCTCGCTGTTATCCAGCCCCAGATACGAAACTTGCGAGTCTGAAAAGATGTCCGCCATCCGGCCGTTGCCGCAACCCAGATCCAAAACAGAATCTCCAGGCTTCACATACTGGCTGAAATTCCCGAAACCCTTCCACCACTTTCCCCGGGTGCTGGAAAAGTCTCCGGCGATAGCATTGTAAATATCCCGGGTTTGATGTAAAATCTTGTTAATTAGCTTTGACATGGACTACCAAAAAATAATTAGGAAAACATTGTCTTTGAAACCCCGAAATGAAGAGGCTATGCTTAAGCTTGTAAGAAAAGAAACCAACAAACTGAATCTTCCGCCCGTGAACAAAGCTACGCTTCTTTCAGAATACCACAAACTGGCGAAAAAACAACCGGAACTGAAGAGCGAAAAAATGGAAAAATTCCTGGTAAAGAGAGCGGTCCGGACTCTTTCCGGCGTGACGGTAATCTCTGTCCTGACCAAGCCTCTTCCCTGTCCGGGAAAATGCTTGTATTGCCCGACGGAAAAAGACATGCCTAAATCCTACCTCTCCAACGAACCGGCGGTCATGAGGGCGATCCTGAACAAATTCGATCCTTGCAAACAAATACGAATGAGGATCCAGGCTTTGGAAGCCAACGGCCATAACACCGAAAAGATAGAGCTCATTGTCATGGGCGGAACTTGGTCCTGCCATCCATCTAAATACCAAAAATGGTTTTTAAAAAGATGCTTCGAAGCTTTGAACGGGAAAATGGCTGGGGCTTTGGAGCATGCCCAGGAACAGAATGAAACCGCTTTCCATCGCTGTATCGGCTTAACATTGGAAACCAGGCCGGATTACATCAATAAAAAAGAGATTGAAAGACTGAGGGATTTCGGGTGCACCAGAGTGGAGTTAGGCATACAACACACAGACGACCAGGTTTTAAAATTGAATAAAAGAGGACACAAAGCCAAAGAAAGCGTTGAGGCGGTTAAACTCCTTAAACAGGCGGGGTTCAAGATTAATTTCCATGTCATGCTTAATCTTCCCGGATCCACGCCTAAAAAAGATTTGGAAATGTTTAAAACCCTGTACTCTTCTCCGGATTGGCGGCCGGACATGGTCAAGATATATCCCTGCGTGGTCAACAAATTTTCTCCTCTTTTCAGGCTTTGGAAAGAAGGAAGGTACAAACCGTATTCGTCTAAACAACTTCTGAATTTAATCATAGCCATTAAGAAGATCACTCCGCCCTGGGTAAGGATCTCCCGCCTTATCCGTGACATCCCGGCCGAGAGCATTGTGGCCGGAAACAAGATTACTAATCTGAGACAAATAATCCAGCAGAAGATGGGTTCCTGCCGTTGCATCCGCTGCCGGGAAGCCAAAGACCGGAAAGCGGGAAAAATCAAGTTTGTCATGGATAAATACCGAGCGAGTGAAGGAACAGAATATTTTTTAAGTTTTACGTCTTTGGACGAGAAGATTCTTTCGGCTTTTCTGAGATTAAGAATTGACGACGATCTGAAAAAAGATCTTCCAGAATTGAACGGCGCCGCCCTGATCCGCGAGCTCCACACTTGCGGGCAGGCTGTTTCCCTGGGCCGGACAGGAAAGATCCAGCATCTTGGCTTGGGCAAAAAACTTCTTCTGGAGGCGGAGAGTGTTTGTAAAAAAGAAAATGTTGGAAAAATCGCTGTCATCTCCGGCATCGGCGTCAGGAAATACTACGAAAAAACGGGTTACTTCCTGGAAGGGACGTACATGGTAAAAAATCTGAAAAAAAGGTAGAATGAATATATGGATATAAACAAGACAATCAAAGGCGAAGTCGGGATATTCAATACTATGATCGCTTCCGGCCCAGTCATCATCCAAGAAAGAGACGGGGTGGAAAAAACCCTCCTGGTCAAACATGGCGACAAACCATTAAGCGAGTTGAAGTGGAAATTCTGCGGCGGAAAAGTCGCTTTAAACTCCTCTTTGGAAGAAAACGCAATCCGCGAAGCTAAGGAGGAGATCGGGGTTGAAGTTAAATTAATCAAGGCCTTAAAACCCATGATTCTCTGGCAGGAAACTCCGGAAACCGGATCTGAAAAACCCGAGGCTATCGTCCTCATCCACTACCTTGCCTCCGTTGACCAGGAACCCGTTCCCGGTCCCCAGACTCTAGCCATGGATTGGTTCGACATCCATAATCTCCCGGAAGGCTGCGCGCCTAATGTAATGCCCCTGATCGAAGACTATCTGAAACAAAAATGAAAATCCAATCCCTCATCCAAAAAGAAATCCAAAGGCAAAAAGACGGGCTCGTCATGATCCCGTCAGAGAACTACGCCTCCTTGGAAGTCTTGAAGGCTATGGGTTCGCCTCTTTCAAATAAATACTCGGAAGGGTATCCGGGACAGAGATACTACACTGGCAATGAGATCATCGACCAGATTGAAATCGAGGCTCAGAAATCCGCTTTGAAGATGTTCGGACTATCCTCTAAATGGCATGTTAACGTCCAGCCTCACAGCGGATCCTCGGCTAACATGGCCGTGTATCTCGGACTAATCAAACCAGGAGAAAAGATCCTAGGCATGGATCTGGGAGCGGGCGGACACTTGACTCACGGTTCGCCGGTCAATTTCTCCGGAAAACTTTTCAAATTCTCGCATTACAGCGTCAACCCTAAAACCTGCCTTTTGGATTACGAGGAAATTGGAAGAATCGCTAAAAGGGAAAAGCCGAAAATAATCGTCTGCGGAGCCACGGCTTACACCCAGAAGATAGACTTCAAAAGATTTTCTAAGATTGCCAAGGGAGTAAAAGCATACTTAGTGGCAGATATCGCTCATATCGCCGGACTTATCGTTGCCGGCGTCCATCCCTCTCCTTTCCCTTTTGCGGATGCGGCCACCTCCACGACTCACAAAACCTTGAGAGGCCCTAGGAGCGCCTTCATTGTCTGCAGGAAAGAACTGGCCAAGCAGATAGACAAGGCGGTTTTCCCGGGTCTGCAAGGCGGACCTCTGGAGAATATGATCGCGGCCAAAGCCATCTGCTTCCAGGAAGCCATGACGCCTAAATTCAAGAGAGACCAGATCCAGACGGTCTTAAACGCCCAAGTTTTAACTAAAGAGTTAATGAAAAAAGGGTTGAAACTGGTCTCAGACAGCACTGAGAATCATCTGCTCATCATCGACTGCCGTCCCTTGAATATTTCCGGCAAACAAGGCGCCAACGCCTTGGCTGAAACCAATATTTTCACTAATGCCAACATGATTCCTTTTGATCCCGCCACGCCTCTAAATCCTTCAGGGATTAGATTGGGAACTCCGGCTTTGACAACCAGGGGCATGAAAGAAAAAGAAATGAAAATAATCGCTTCCTGGATTGCGGAAATACTGAAAGATCAAAAAGACAAAATTTTGAAAGTAAAGATTAAAAAGCATGTCCTGGCCTTGACTAAAAAATTCCCCATCTACCAATGAGCGCCATTATCTTAGACGGCGTCAAGACAGCCGAGGAAATTAAAAAGGATTTGAAAGAAAAGATTGCGAAGATGAAAACTCCGCCGAGTTTGGCGGCCGTTTTAGCCGGCGACGATCCTTCTTCTGAATTGTATGTCAAGCTTAAGGAGGCCTCTTCCAGAAAAATCGGGATGGAGTTCCATAAATACCTTTGCAATGAAAAATGCTATCCGGATATTTCCCAGAAAAAACTCTTGGAAGTGATAGATTTCCTGAATAAAGACAAGACGGTAAACGGCATCATTGTCCAACTGCCTTTGCCGGAGAAATATGACCCTGAAAAGGTGATTAACAAAATAGATCCGAAAAAAGATGTGGACGGTTTCCATCCCAAAAATAATTTAGTCGTGCCTCCGACTATCTCTGCCATTCTTGAATTACTCAAGCAAACCAAACAGGATTTGAAAGGAAAAAGCGCCTTAATCATCGCTAAAGGTGATGTCTTTACCAAAGGAATTGAAAAACGTCTGAATGAATTATGGATTAAGACAAAAAACAGCCGGGAGATTCCGGCTGACAGCAAGGATTATGACATTATTATAATCGCCCTAGGCAAAGCCAAATCTTTGAAAAAATCCATGGTCAAGAAAGATTCCATTATCATCGACGTGGGCATAAACAGAACCAAAAACGGAATCGTGGGCGATGCCGATCCCAAAGTGGCTGAAGTCTGCGGATTCCTCTCCCCTGTGCCTGGAGGCGTCGGGCCTTTGACTGTTGCGTGCCTTTTAAAAAACACCGTCCTTCTGGCCCAGGAGCAGATCCATGAGGAGTAGGAAGATTCGGGCATTGATTTCAACGTCTGCCATCGCCCGGTGAGCGTTGGCATGTTCCAAGCCGAAATGCTTGGCTACACTGGTCAGATTGTAAGTCGGCAGTTTCAAGAGTTTTCTGGAAAGCTCCAGAGTATCGATTAACTTATTCCCCGGTTCCGGCCGGGATATTTTTTTTAAATGGTTTAAAATGAAAAGCCAATCGAATTCCTTGATATTGTGCCCGACAATGATCGCTTGAGAGGAAAAATCCAGAAATTCCTTAAACACTTCGTGGGAGTTCCTTCCATTGACTAGAAGGAAAATCTCGTTAAGTCCATGGATCTTCTCGGCCCCCGGAGGAACTGCTCTGGTGGGCTGGATAAGCCTCTCAAAACAGCCTACAATCTCCTTGCCTTTCAATTTCAAAGCCGCCAATTCCAAAACTTCGTCTTTCAAAGGATCCAGTCCGGAAGTTTCCAAGTCAAAAACCACGAATTCGGTTTCCAGGAATTTTTGATATTTTTCTTCCATGAATCAATCTTAGTTTAATTTCTTTGTTTTGGCAAGGAACCCCTAAAAAGAGGATAAAATTATTATTTGCCTTTTTATCTTAACCTTAACTTCATTTTGCCATAATCAAACCGTGGGGCCTGGGGCCGCCCTAAGGCAGAAAATCCACATCTGACATGTAGATTAAGGGGGTTCGATTCCCCTCGGC
>CAYIIA010000038.1:0-6971 GCA_964363385.1 uncultured Gammaproteobacteria bacterium | reverse complement strand
CCTCCTGGTCCGAAGCCAGACGCTCTATCCAGTTGCGCTAAGGGAGCAAAATCAAAGATCTGAAACTAAAGTCCAGAATAACACAGAAAAAAGAAAAAATCAAGTTTTTAAAGGAGAAACAAAAGCCGCCGATAACAAGGCGGTTTTTGTGCAAAACTGCGTGGATGGAAAACTTCTTTCCCTTGTTTAACTTCCAATCGGCGCTTCTTTCGGAGCTTCTTCCGGCTTAGGTTAGGATTTGCCTTTCAAAGCTTCTTTCAGATTCTTGCCGGCCTTGAACTTAGCGACCACCACGGAAGGGATCGTAATCTTCTGGCTGACATTCCTCGGATTAATGCCTTCCCGGCCTTTCCTTTTCCTGGCTGAAAAAGTGCCGAATCCGGTAAGCACCACTTCTCCGCCTTGAGTCAAGGCGTCGGTTGTGATGTCCACCAAAGCGTCTAAAGCGCCTTCGGCTTGGACTTTGCTGATTCCGACTTTCTGCGCGATTTTTTCGGAGAGTTCGGCTTTGTTCATACCTTTCTCCTTATGATTAAATCTTAATTATTTTTTCCAACCTCTTGATTTTGTTCGCTTTCCTGGTCTTTGGATTTATTTCCAAATATATTCCATTGAATTGGACTTCCCCGGTCTCCGGCAAATCATGCTTCTGGGAACTTTTGCCCGTATCCAGGAACAGATTGAAAATCTGTTCTTTAGCCGCCCCGATGATTGAATGATAGTATCCGACCATGCCCGCGTCCGTAATGTAGGCTGTGCCTTTATCTAGAATCCGCTCATCTGCGGTGGGAACATGCGTATGAGTGCCGATGACTGCGGAAACCCGGCCGTCGAAATACTCGGCTAGAGCCGTCTTTTCCGAAGTGGCCTCAGCGTGGAAATCCACCAGGATTATATCCTTAGGATGGTCTTTTACCAACCTTTCCAAGGTCTTAAAAGGGCAGGCTACCTTTTCCTTCATAAACACTCTTCCCTGTAAGTTTACCACAACCAGCTTTTTTTGGCCAATTTTCGAGGCTAGTGACTTGCTGTCTGAATTAGCCAGAATCTTCATCCCCTGGCCGGATTTTTTCTGGGGATAATTGGCCGGACGGATGATGACGGGATCTGTTTGGTTCAAGACTTCATCAGCCTTGCCTTTGGCCCAGGCATGATTTCCGGAAGTGAATAAAGTCACTCCCGCATCTCTCATCTCATCCAGAGTCTTCTGGGTGAACCCGATGCCGTGAGCCAAATTTTCCGCATTAGCAATGACTAAATCCGGCTGGTACTGCTTGACAAGCATAGGCAGGTATTTCTCTACGGCCTTACGGCCGATCTTGCCGACAATATCCGCTAAAAAAATGATTTTAAGCATTTGGTTTATCTGGCGAATTCTACGATCCGTTTTTCACGGATGACATTGACTTTGATCTCCCCCGGATATTTAAGGTCTTCTTCAATTTTCTCTGCTACCGCTTTTGCCATTTTAATAGCGCCTAGATCGTCCACTTCGTCAGGCATGACAAAAACCCTGACTTCCCTTCCAGCCTGGATGGCATAAGCTTTTTCCACGCCGGCAAAACTCTTAGCAATGCCTTCCAACTCTTCCAGTCTTTGGAGATAGTGCTCGTAAGTGTCTTTCCTGGCTCCGGGACGAGCGCCGGAAATGGCATCAGCCACTTTGACGATGACCCCGACTAAAGTGGTCGGCTTGTCATTGTGGTGCTCCAGAACCGGCTTAATGATCTCTTCACTGATATTGAATTTCTTGCAGATATCCCTGCCGATTTCCGGATGCGTGCCTTGCACTTCATGATCCACGGCCTTGCCGATGTCATGCAACAACCCGGCTTTCTTGGCCGTGGGAACATCCGCGCCCAATTCTTCCGCTAACATGGCGGAGAGGTTGGCGACTTCAACAGAGTGATTTAAAATGTTCTGGCCATAGCTGGTGCGGTATTTCAGCCGGCCGAAGATCTGGACCAGTTTAGGATCCAAACCGGCGACGCCGACTTCGTAAATTGCGTTCTCGCCCGCTTTCTTTATTTCCAAAGCCACTTCCTGCTTGGCTTCCTTGATGGTTTCTTCAATCCTGGCCGGATGGATGCGTCCGTCAAAGATTAATTTTTCTATGGCTCTTTTGGCCACTTGTCTTCTTATGGGGCTAAAAGAGGAGAGAGTGATGGCTTGGGGCGTATCGTCAATGATTATTTCCACGCCGGTTAATTGTTCTATGGTCCTGATGTTTCTTCCTTCTCGGCCGATGATCCTGCCTTTCATTTCATCGCTAGGCAGATCCACGACTGAGGAAGTGCTTTCCTGGGCATGGGAAGAAGCGCACCTTTCAATGACTGTGGAGAGAAGGCTTTTAGCTTTCCTATCCAGCTCTTCCGAAGCTTCGTTTTCCAGTTTTTTGATTCTCTCGACTAAATTAACGGCAATATCTTTTTCCGCATTGTCCATGAGAACCTGTTGCGCCTCCGCCTTGGTCAGGCTGGCAATGGTTTCCAGTTTGGCAGTCTGCTCTTCCCGGATCTTATTAACCTCTTCCTTGATGTGATTGACCTTTTCCGCTTTTTCCAAAAGCTCCTGTTTCTTATTTTCCAAATCCAGGATTTTCTGGTCGAAGAGGGACTCCCTTTTTTCCAAACGCCTCTTAGCCATTTCCACTTCTTGTTTTGATTGTTTGGCTTCAACCTTGGAATCTTCAATGACTTTGAGCGCTTTGTCCTGGGCGGAAAGCAATATTTCTTTCTGTTTGGTTTTGGCATCGGCAATGAGCTTCTCTATTTTGGCCTCAACCGAATCCAGTCTGTTTTTGACCAGCTGTTTCCGGATCAAATACCCAAAAACAAGACCTGCCGCCAAAGCCGCCAATACCCCGATACCCGCTGCAATTGAATTGAACATAATTTCTCCTTTTTAAAGAAAAGGGAAATCAGTGATAAAAAGCAATCCTGGATTACTTCCAAGAGTGAGAAAAAAAAGATGAATTTAGAGAAAAATCCGTACTCGAAACCATAGTCATGTATGAGGGAAAATAGTTAAAATGAAGCTTTCTCTAAACCAAAGTTGCTTTCCTAAACGACTGAATTCCGCTTTTTTGGTTAATTTTTAAAGCATCTTCATATTAACATATTTCTTTTTAGCCGTCAAGATAAAGAAAATAAGGCTTTTTTCATTAAAAACTGAAAGTTAAATTGGCTAGAATCGCTAATTCCCGGCTGCGCCCTCTTACCGCTTCAAACCCGGAAAGAGAAAATTCACGCCATTTTTCGCCTAGCTTCCGGTTGGTTAAAAGCGATGATTTGCCATACACCAGGATCGCTTTCTCCTTGACCGTCATATTCCCGGCCAGATTGTTTTCCTCCTCGTCCAAGAGCGTCAGGTTTCCGATCTCATCCACGAATTCTTTAAACAGTCCCCCGGATCTCCGGGAAAGGATATGCTCCAAACTGGGACGAAGCAGATCCACTTTCTCGCCTCGGGATCTGAATATATCCGTCATGACTTTCTTAAGGAGTTCATTATTATGGCCGTACCTTAACTCTTGCGGAAAATTCTTAATGAAATCCTCGCTATTTAAAACCAGTTTCTTCAATTTGGAAAAGAAGTCCGAGGTCATGGCATCGAAATCTTCAGCTTCATAGGAAAGAATCGCCAGGCATTGTTTGGCTAATTTATGCTTGTAGCTTTCCGGATTAAGGTTAAGGATCTTGGCGCGCAAAAGAAAGACCCAGAGCCTGTTTAAGTCGGAAATGAATTGCCTCCGAGTGTATTTTTCCGCTTTAAGGAACTTATTTAAAAAAGACAGGGCAAGGGGATAGGCGCAATCCATTTCCAGGCAATTGAATTTTTTAACCATCTCCGTCAATTCCTGGCTTTCCCTTTTATCCTTGGTTTTAAGGCGGATGCTGTTTAAGAGGTGGTCGGTTTTGGAAGAACGCAGGCTTAAATATATCTTGGCGTTGCCTAACAGTTTTTCCATAAAATTGACGGCTTCATCTTTCTTAATGAACTCCAGATCATGTTTTTTAATTAAAGAAAAAAGGTCTTCTTTAGGGATAGCGCCATGCCGGGAAATCCAAAAATCACGCAGAAAATCCGGGAAAAGGCCTTCTGCTCCTTTAAATTCATTTTCCATCTCGGACCACATTATTTCCAGCTCTCCTCCTCCTGCTGAAGCGAACAGGGCGTTCTTGACCAAATCTGCCACCGAGAGGCCCAGGCCTGAAGAATTAAGGCTGACAAAGATGCGGTAAGCCTCGGACTCGGAAGCGCAGACCAGAGCCACGAAAAAAACCGAGGTGGTTTTTTTAATTATCTCCTCCAAATGCGGGAGCGAGTTTTCCGGGATTAAATCCAAAATTAAATTATAGTTTTTTAAGAATCTTTTTTGCTGTTCGTCCAATTCTCCGGAAAGAACGCCGGATTCAATTAAGCCTGTATAAGCCTTTTCCAGTTTCCTGTTTCCGGGAATAATCCGAGGCGTTCTCTTGAAAGGATACTGGCTTTCCTTGAAAAACAAGGTTTCATTTAGATTCTCCACGTACTCACGGATGATTTTGTCCGTCACAAAAGCGCCGCTGTTCATTTCAATCAGTCTTTCCCTTAAAGCCAAGACAACTAACGAAAGAGTGAGAAGACGCTGTTGGCCGTCTACTACGACAAAGGTTTTGTCATTCTTGTCCAAAAAAACCAGATTGCCCAGGAAACAGTCTGTCTCTGAATTAATTAAATCCTCCCACAAAGCCAGGATCTGTTCTTTTTCCCAGACATACGGCCTCTGGAATGCCGGGATGACAAAACGGCTCTCTTTCCGGCAAAGAGCATAGAAGGAACAGTCTGTGATGACAGTGAATTTTTTGCCCATTTAAATTAAATTTTGGTTTTTAAAGCTGAAAAAAACGTCTTGAAAAAAAATGACGTGGTCCAATAATTGTATTCCCAATATCTTTCCCGCCTCTGCCAAGCGCGCCGTGATCTTCAAATCATCCTCTGAGGGTTCAATGACTCCGGATGGATGATTGTGCGCCACGATCACCGAGGCCGCCAAGCTGATGATCGCCGGCTCGAACACTTCCCGAGGATGGATAAGGCTGGCCGTCAAAGTCCCGATGGAAATGATTTCTTTTTTAATCATCTGGTTCTGGGCGTCCAGACAAAAAACCGCGAAGTGCTCCTTCTTCCGATGATTCAAATACCTTAACTCCTGACAGACTATCTCCGGAGAAATAATTAAAGGATTATTTTTTTCTTTCAAAAATCTCCGGCCTAATTCAAAACAAGAGATTAAAGTGGAAGCGCGAGCCAGACCTAAACCGAAAATATTTTTTAAATCTTCCAGGCTGGAAGAGCTTAATCCTTTGGCTCCCATTTTTCCTAGGATTCTTCCAGCTAATTCCAAAACATTCATTTTTCCCGAACCAGAGCCAAGAATAATAGCTAAGAGCTCGGAATTGGAAAGTTTTGAAGCTCCGTACCGGGCCAGCTTCTCTCTTGGCCTTTCGATTTTAGGCAGATCTTTTATCTTCATAATCTGAATATACCAGAATAGAGATAAAGGGAAGCTAAAAAGAAAAAGCGGGATTTGATAAATTTTTTATCAACTCCTTATTTGACAAAGGAAGCTTGGGATATTAAAATGGTATTAACAATTAAAGAACCTAAACCCGGTTTCTGGGCATGGTTTAAAAACCTCAATGATAAAGACGGTCTTCCGACCGGTACTTCATTGAGGTTTATATCCGAAAGGGTATAACGACGCTCCGCAAGGGGCCGAGGCTGGTTCGGGGGACCTTTTTTGTTTCCCGGCCGGATAATCTCAATATATGGCTTCCCGCCTGGAACAAGTCAAATTCCATGTCAGATCCGACGATTACTTCGCCACCTTGGCGACGATCTTGGATTTGACTAGGCAGACTATTAAATCCGAAAAAAATAAAAACCTCGCGCCTAACGAAGCTCAACTGGAAAGATTAAAAAATGAATTAATATTCCTCCAGAATAATTACAAAATCGTAAAAAAATGAAAAAGGAGCGAGAGTAGTCCACGGTTCGGATGCTTACTAATGCGTCCGGCCGATAAACTCCCGCTCGCTCCAATAAAACGTTTTTCTCCGAGTTCCCTTCCCTGCTTGGATAGAATCCTTAGGAAGATGGTCAATACCTGAAAACACCCCTTGAATCCGGGGTGTTTTTATTTCTTTCTTCCTTGTTTCACTCTGTCTAATTCAGAAAGGATTTGTTTTCTCAGTCTCACGCTCTTAGGCGTGACTTCCAGATACTCATCCTCAGCCATGATTTCCAGGCCTCTTTCCAGGGTAATCTCCCAGGGCGGCGTCAAACGGATTGAGTCGTCAGAGCCGGAAGCCCTCATATTGGTCAGATTCTTGCCTTTTATGGGGTTGACAGTCAGATCATTGCCTTTAGCCACATTGCCGATAACCATGCCTTCATACACTTCAATATTAGCTCCCACGTACATCAGGCCTCTATTTTGCAAGTTATCCAGGGCGTAAGTCGCAGTCTTGCCTGAAGCCATGGAAATCATGGAGCCAAGATCGCTCTTTTCAATATTGCCGGCATATGATTTGAAACCGAGCACCCGGGTGCAGATAATGCCTTCGCCTCTAGTGTCTATGGTGAACTCTCCGCGGTAACCGAGAAGACCGCGGGTCGGAATTTCAAAAACAATCCGGGACTGAGTGCCTTCCTGCTTCATTTCCATAACCATGCCTTTGCGTCTGGACATCTTTTCAATGACTACGCCGGAATATGCGGTAGGAATGTCTATAGTCACTTCTTCAAACGGTTCCAATTTTACTCCACTTTCTTCTTTAATAATAACCTGGGGTTGGGAGACTTGGAGCTCGAATCCTTCCCGGCGCATGTTTTCAATGAGGATGGCGACATGGAGCTCTCCCCGGCCGTAGACTTTGAAATATTCCGAGGAAGAAAAATCCACTTTCAATCCCACATTAACTTCC
>CAYIIA010000037.1:0-7188 GCA_964363385.1 uncultured Gammaproteobacteria bacterium | reverse complement strand
ATACGGCGATACGGTCGTTTTGTCCACAGCTGTCATGAGTAAAGAACCAAGACAAGGCATAGACTTCTTTCCTTTAATGGTGGAAGTAAATGAGAAGATGTACGCCGCCGGAAAGATCAAGGGATCCAGGTTCATTAAAAGAGAAGGCCGGCCGACAGATACCGCCGTCTTAGACGGACGCATGGTGGACAGAGGCATTAGGCCGTTATTCAACCAGGAGCTGAAGAATGAAGTCCAAGTCACAGTCACTGCTTTATCCTATGATGAAGAAAATCCGACTAATATAGTCGGAATTACCGCAGCCGCTCTGGTTCTGGGCCTTTCAGACATTCCTTGGCGCGGACCGTTAGTCGGAATCGCTGTCGGCAGAGTCAACGGCGAACTGGTTTTGAATCCGACCATTAAACAGATGGAACAATCCGATCTCAATCTCATCTTCTCTGTTTCCGGAGATAAAATCATGATGGTCGATGCAGATGCCAAAGAAACCAAAGAAGAAGACGTTTTTAAAGCTTTTGAATTCGGCGTTAAAGCCGCCCAGCCTCTTTTGGATTTTGTAAAAAAGGTTTGTCAGGAAGCCGGCAAGGAAAAACAGGATGAAAACGTCCTAATAGAACTGGCTAACAGCAGCGGAGAGGTGAAAATGGAAGAAAAAAAGGCGGTTTTTGAAGAAGCCAAGAAATTCTTTGCTTCAGCTTTAGATAAATATTTGTTTAACCAGCCTAAAGGCACTAAAAGAGAAAGAAAAGAAATTGCCAAGGTGCTTTTAAAGGATTTTACCAGCCAACTAAAAGAGCAAGGCAAACATGAGGAGATCATAGATTATGTTTCAGACAACTTTGAAAAATATCTTGAAGCCGAGGTCACCAAGGCTATCTTGGAAAGAGAACAAAGAGTGGATGGACGCAAGCTTACAGATATCCGGCCCTTGGATTCCGAGGTCAGCCTGCTTCCCCGCGTCCATGGCAGCGCTTTGTTCAACCGCGGAGAAACCCAAGTTCTTTCCGTAGTCACTTTGGGCGCTCCTGGCGACGCTCAGATTTTGGATGAAATGACCAAGGACGACACCAAGAAGTCGTATATGCATTTTTACAACTGCCCGCCGTATTCTTTCGGTGAGGCCGGACCTTTCAGAAGCCCGGGACGCAGAGAAATAGGCCATGGCGCTTTGGCGGAAAAGGCTTTGTTGCCGGTTCTGCCTAAAAAGGAAGAATTCCCTTATACCATTATGGTGGTTTCCGAAGTCATGGGCTCAAACGGATCGTCTTCTATGGCGTCTACTTGCGGTTCCACCTTGTCCTTAATGGATGCCGGTGTGCCAATTAGCAAACCAGTGGCCGGTATTGCCATGGGTTTGGCTTCAGATGGAAATAACTACAAGATTTTAACAGATCTTCAAGACATGGAAGACGGAGAAGGCGGAATGGATTTCAAAGTAGCCGGCACCAAAGACGGCATTACTGCCATCCAAATGGATACTAAGACCTCAGGATTAAGCCTGGAGATCTGCCAGAAGACCTTAACTCAAGCCAAAGAAGCCAGGATGGCTATTTTAGACAAGATGGCCCAGACTATTGCTCAGCCTAGAACTGAATTATCTGTCTTTGCTCCTCGCATCGTTTCCTTCAGTATTGATCCCGAACACATCCGGGATGTGATTGGCAGCGGCGGCAAGGTTATTAATGAAATCATAGACACTTGCAATGTGCAGATAGACATTGATGATGACGGTTTAGTCATGGTCACCGGAGTTAACGCGGAATCCACAGAGAAAGCGGTAAAATGGGTCAAGGATCTGAGCCGGGATATTGAAGCCGGAGAAATCTTTACCGGCAAAGTCACTAGACTTATGGATTTTGGCGCTTTTGTGGAAATATTGCCTGGCCGTGAAGGTCTAGTGCATATTTCCGAATTTTCCACTAACAGAGTGGATAATATCCGGGATGTGGCTGAGATTGGCAAGGAACTGAAAGTTAAAGTGATTGAAATAGATTCCCAGGGCAGAATCAATCTCTCGGTCAAGAAAGCAGATCTTAATTACGATCCTAGCAGCGATGCCAGGCCAAGCTTTGAAAGAAGAGAGCGTCCCCGGGACAACAACCGCGGTCGATTCAACAAGAGATAATCTCTGAAACAAACCCATGCTGTTCAGCTTCAAAGCGAATTTGAAAGATTCTTTTTTTAAACTCTCCCGCCGGACTAGGACGGTCGTCCTAATAACGGCGGGAGCGGTTTTTTTAATCCTTTTTTCCTTGGCAATTTGGCGCCAGTATTTTGCGGATACTTTAATCAACTACGCCTCTTCTCAGACCAAAGCCTATGTCCATTTCAATTTATCTAAATTTAAATCTGTAGAAGGCTGGAACAAGACTTTACAAAAAGTTTTGGAAGATAACGGCCTGAATGATTTTGATATCTCTCTCATCGACCGGGAAGCGGCTCTTTTAGGACAGGATGATCCGGATGGTTTCTCCTGGATTCTATTGTTAAAAACGAATAACGGAAAAAGATTGGAAAAGATTTTATCCGAAAAAAACATTAAATTCAAATTTTTGTCTTTCAACCGAATAGCCATAGGTCCGCAAGAGATAAATTTAGTTAAAAACCGCAATAATCCGGTTAAAACAGCAATAAAAAACAAGTTTTTCGGACCAGACAACTTAACTGTGTTCGTCTCTTCGGATATGAATGAATTATTAACGGATGATTCTATTCTACAATCCTTGTTTTCTTCTTTTGCCGACAGCCAAGGAAATTTATTCCTAACCGGCCGTTTAACCAGGGACTCAATTTTAATCTTTCCGCCAAGATTGATTTCTCCGAAGTTGAAGCTGGAAAAAGAGATTCCTTCGGACAGCTCTGTTTTTTTAAGTTTTAACAATCCGGGAAAATTAATTGACGGAAAAAATATCTGGCCAGGATTGGATAACGAGCTGATTCAAAAAGTTTTATCCGGTAAAGTCGTGTTTTCCCGGAAACAAGGAAACAGCGAAGGAAAAGTTTTTTCCAAAGATTTCTCTCTTTGTCTTAAAACGGATCAAGCCGTGGAGGATATGATTCTTTCTCTGGCCGCAAAAGAGTTTCCTCAGGAAAAAACAACCTATTTAAGCGACCTTACAAAATTCACCGAGCTGGTGGCAAATCCAGAAAGATTTGAATGGAGGAAGGAAGGGAATTTAAAATATTTAACTTTAGGGAATAAGGATCTGGGAGTATATGTCCAGAAACAAGAGGATAAAGTTTTAATTTCCAGTCAGGAAGAAAGCTTGGATCCGGCTTTGTGTAATCACCCTCAAGATTATTTAAAGATCCAGACCAGGGAATTGCCTCAAGGAAGGTTCTGGGACTACTTCAAAAATTTTGAAACATTGGAAAGCAATATCCAAGTTTGGAAGTTAAGATAGATTTAACTAAATTTAGCCAATTGTGTATAAAAGGTGGATAACTTGACAGAGAGTCAGATATTTATCAGGGGATAATTAAATAAATATTAAACAAAGTATCTAATTTTAGCCATTATTACCTCTTGACTAGGGGTTAAAAATATGATATAATTACTTTAGATTTAGATAAAAAAGAACCTTAAAAACTCATAGACCAAGGAAATTGGCATTAATTACCGAATTGATACTAATTTCTTGTCTTTTACTAGTAGAGATTTATAAGAACTTCGAGGGACCGTCGGGATTACCTCACACACCAGCTTTGTTACAGTGGCCGGAAACAGACCTCAGAAAGAAGGAAGTTTCCTCGCCCCCCTACAGGTAAAAGACGGTTCAATGCCCTATTGAACGTCTAAGCCCAAACCCTGCTTTCTTGTTTATCGGCTTCATCATCGGAAACCGACAATCAAGACAGGATCCGGGACCCTGTAGGAGTAACAATCCATAATAATAAATATTAAGGGATCTACGTTACTCCTCTTTATTTACTTTATTTTTTCTGGTATATTGAATTCAGGGACTTAAAATCCGCATTTTTCAATTAATACCTTATTATACCGTAGCCGTCGGCTTTTGCCGGCCGCTTTTATTTAACTACCCGTATGGACCAACAAACTTTGGCCGACTTCAAAGCCAAGCTTAAAGCTAGAAGAGAGGAGCTCATCAGCCAGTTAGAAAGCGTGGGACACCGTGTTTCCGGGGAGGAAACCAATTTTCATGCAGACTTTCCGGATTACGGCGAATCAGAAGAAGATAATGCTACTGAGGTGGCGGATTACACCAAGAATCTTTCCTTTGAGAAAGGTTTGGAAAAAGAGCTAAGGGGCATTGAAACCGCTCTGGCCAAGATGGAGGCCGGAACCTATGGACGCTGTTCACATTGCGGAAACGAGATTGAAACAGAAAGGCTGCTGATCCGTCCGGAGTCCAATTCTTGCGTCAATTGCAAGAAGACCCTCAAGAACGAGAAATAACTATGGCAAAGCCAGGGAAAATGATAGGCTTAGGCTTGTTTGTCCTGGTTTTTTTTATCCTAGATCGGGTTCTTAAATGGTATTTTTACAATTTTGACAATGAAGTCTTAATTAACGGCTGGTTCAAATTAAAGATGGCTTTGAATCCAGGGATCGCTTTTGGGATACCATTTAACTCCTACTTCATTATTGCCCTGTATTCTCTAATCATCTTTTTTCTAATTTGGTTTGCAGTCAAATACTGGAAAGAAAAAAAGGTTTTTGTTTTCTTTTTCTTCTGTTTGATCATCTTCGGCGCTTTTTCCAATCTCTTGGATAGATTATACCTAGGAAAGGTGATAGACTATTTTGATCTCAAATACTACAGCGTTTTCAATCTGGCGGACATAATGATCTGCATCGGGTTGCTGGGGATTTTATGGAAGGAAATCAGGAGGAGATAAAAAAGAACGGACTATTAGCCCGTTCTTTTTATTTCAATAGCCCCTACCTGATATAATTCAAAGGATTAACCCTGGATCCGTTAATAATCACCTCAAAGTGAAGATGAGGTCCGGTAGATCGTCCGGTAGAGCCTTCCAGAGCGATTACCTGTCCTTTAGACACGCTTTGTCCTTTAGACACGTTAATCTGGCTTAAGTGGCCGTACAAAGTCTGTTTCCCGCCTCCATGGTCGATGATTACATTGTAGCCATAGCCATAGCGCAGATATTGGACACGGGTAACCACGCCGCTGTCCGCCGCTCTGATGGCAGAACCCCAAGGACAATTCATATCAACGCCGGTATGGATCCAACCGCGGTAGTACTGCGAAATTTTCCGGCAGGAATTGGGATAATACATTTTTCCTCCGCTTGCCACCACTGGCGTCTCGTATGCTCCTTCTGTAGATCGGACATAATTTCTCGGTGTCTGCGTGTAGATAATGCGTCCGTTAGGGATCATGACAGTTTCTCCAACCGCCAGGGAATCCCCCAAAGTATTGAAAGATTTGATATCTTTTTCTTCGGCATCATACTTTTTAGCCAAAGAATCGACGGTATCCCCTTTTTTAACCTTATGCAAGACGCCGGTAACCGGCGGGATCGTCAGCTTCTGTCCCGGTTTAATATATCCGGTCACAGAAATATTGTTCGCCCAAAGGATTGTATTGACGGAAACATTGAACTGGGAAGCAATGGAGCCTATAGTATCCCCTTGAGCCACGGCATATTCGCGGACGCTGGATCGGGTTATCTTGGCTTCTTCAGTACTCGCCAAATCCGGCTTGGCTAAAGCCGTTCCGCCTTGAGTCGTAGCTAAGGACTGAACCTGTTCTTGGTAAAGCCTCTCTTCTTCTTTCTGGTTTTCTGTTGCTAGCTCTGTTTCCAAATAAGAGCTGTCTCCCAGATAACTGTTAACCGCCGGTTCGGTTGAGTCTGAATCCGCGTCTTCTTCCGTAGATATGTCTTTCACCCCGATAATCTTGTAGACCAAAGCATTCTGGCCGTAATCGTCCCTAGTCTCATAAGCCAGAAGATTGGAAGTGGCGATGCCCAAGGAAATAATGATAACAATGAAATGGATCGTGTATCTGTTGGTAAAAGCCAGGACAACCTTCTCCTTGGCGCTGGAAGTTTTTTTAGTGAACTTGGATTTAAGCCAAAGCCATTTACCGTAAAATGGAAGGATTAGGAGATTAAGGACGGTTTTTTGTAAAAACAAAAAAGGGCTCTTCAGGGGTTTGAAAGCGATCTCGACGGCCGAAAAAAAGCCGGAAATCGCTTTAACAGAAAAAGCCAAAAGTTTGAGTAGTATTTTCTTTGCTTGAAAACTAATATGTTTAGGTTAAGTAGTAGCTTTCAGTTGTTTATTATACAATTTCAAGGCTTCTTCTGTCAATTTAAATAATCAGTGAAATGTGTTAGATTGAAACTATGAAGCCTATCCAGAAATCCATTTTAAAAACCCTGTGTTTTTTCGACATCCTGGATTACCCTCTTTCCCTTTTGGAAGTTTGGAAATTTTTGGAAATCAAAGCGGATCTTTTCGAGGTAAAAAAGGAATTAGAGGGCTTGGACTTGGCAGATTCCAGCCAAGGTTTGTATTTCCTTAAAAACAGGAACGGATTAGCGGAAAAAAGATTGGACCGCTACGCTCTTTCAGATTTTAAGTTTAAAAAAATATTGAAAATTTTAAGGTTGTTTCCCTGGGTGAAAAACATCGCTGTCTATAGTTCCCTCTCTTTTTCCAATGTTAAAAAAGAGAGCGATTTGGATCTTTTTGTTGTTGCTAAAAAAGGCCGGGTTTGGTCCGCCAGATTTTTCCTCAATCTTTTCCTTAAGCTATTTTGTTTAAGGCCTAAAGGAGAAGACAGCCAAGACAAGATTTGTTTAAGCTTCCTGGCGGATGAAAATAATTTAAACCTTTCCGTTTTCAATGAACCGGACGATCTTTTGTATCTCTACGGCACAGCTCAGTTTATTTTTTTCCAAAAGGAGAAGGATTTTTTTCTTCAGAACCTTTGGCTTAAAGAAGCTTTGCCTAATTGGTTTGAATACGATCTTGGTTCCAGGAGGAAAATGGATTTTCTCCGGAAAAACATCCTGGAAAACATTTTAGGGATCGTTCCGGAAAGGGTCTACCGAAGCTTCCAAGAAAAAATCCTGCCGGAGAGGATCAAGCAACTGAAAAACACGAATACCAATGTCATAATTACGGACAAGGTGATTAAGCTCCATGACAACGACAAGAGGGAGAAAATGAAGGATCTTTTTTCCGAAAAATTCCAA
>CAYIIA010000036.1:0-7279 GCA_964363385.1 uncultured Gammaproteobacteria bacterium | reverse complement strand
TTAATTGAAGAAAAAGAGATTCCGGAACAAATTAAAAAAATCCTTCCCCAGCACCTTCCTCTTTCCATTGATGAAATGTACTTTGACTGGCAGATTACAGGCAAAAATTCTTCCGCTCAGACGGTTTTAATCGGGGCTTCGCCGAAAAAGATAGTGGACTCTTACTTGGATGTCTTGAGCAAAGCCAAGCTTATCCCCACGGTTTTGGAGATCGAAGCGGCTGCCATCTCCCGGTTAGTGGTGGAATCAAACAAAGAGACCAAGCCTCTGATTGTCATCGATATCGGAGCCAGCCGGACCGGATTATTCCTTTGCGAAAATAAAACCGTTAAATTCACGGTCAGCCTTCCCATTTCCGGCAACCAGATCACCCAGCTCATTGCCGACACTTTGGATTTGGACTGGGAAAAAGCAGAACAAGCCAAGATCATCTGCGGACTGGATCCGACTAAGGGCCAAGGCGCGCTGCTGGAAATATTCGCCGACACTATTGATGGACTTACCGGACACATCCGCCGGGCCATTGCCTTCCACCAGGATAATTATCCTTCATCCCAACCCGTGGAGAAAATCGTCATCTGCGGCGGCGGCGCGAATTTTGCCAACATCAACCAAATTCTGGGACAAAAACTTAATCTGATCGTGGAAACCAGCCAGCCCTGGAAAGACATAACCAATCCAGATCATTTTTTCTTTGATTCTTCAAAGTCCCAGTCATACGTTACCGCTCTGGGTTTGGCTCTGCGCGGTTTAGCTTCTGAGACCTTCCTATGATCATCCTTAACCTGATCCCTCCGGGACAAAAAAAAGACCTTAAGCAGAAAAGGATATATGTCACTATCAAAGAGTTAGTGATGCTGATCCTGCTTTTTACTTCCATTGTCGCCATTCTGCTTCTAGTCGCCAAGAATGTTCTGGAAGAACAACTGGCCTACCTCATTGAGAAAAATGCCACCACGATCCAAGTGAGCCAATCCACCAACCGCCAGATTTATGCCATTAACCAGAAAATAACCGCTGTAGACAAGATCCAGAAAGATTTCAAAAGATGGTCCGTATTCTTCAACCAGCTGGCGCAACTGACTCCTAACCGCATTTCCTACAGCCTGGCCAAAGTCTACCGCCAGGAAGGCGTCCTGGAACTCCAAGGCACAGCCAAGACCAGGAATGATTTAATCCAGTTGCAAAAGAATCTGGAAGACTCTTCCTTGTTTAAGAAAATAAATCTGCCGTTAAGCGATCTTTTGGCTAAGGAAAATAGCAGTTTTAATCTGCGGGCAGAGATAGACTTAAGCCAGGTGCCATGAACTTCTACCGATACAAAATCTTCATCAACTTGGGCGTGATCTGCCTGGCTTTGATCTTGATTTTCTTTTTCATCGTCTTTCCGGCGGTGAAGGAAATCCGGGACATGAGGACAGCCATTGAACAAAAAAGGACGGAACTGGAAGAAAAACTGGCTCAGGGGTTTAATATCAAGAAAGTTCAGGATGAATTAAAAGGCATTGAATCTTCTTTAGGCGATCTGGACCAGATTTTCATCAAGCCAGGCCAGGAAGTGGCTTTGGTGGCCCGATTGGAAAACATGGCTTCTTCTGAAGGGGTGGATCTGAGCGCGACTTCGGATTTTGCCGGCAAAAAACTGAATTCCTCATACAAACAAGTCCCGCTCCAACTTAATTTAAAAGGAAACTTCTCCCAAATAATGTCTTTCATGGAAAAACTGGAATCAACGCCTTTTTACTTCAATCCTGACGCTATTACGGTTTCCAGCGAAAAATTCTCTTTAACCACGCAAGTCATTGGAAAAATATATTTCAAAGAAAATGATTAATCTAAACGCCAGCATCAATTTAAAGAAGGTTAAGGTCAATGTCTTTGCCTTGCTTAAATACTCATATCCCATAGTCATTATTGTAATCGTCGCCTGTCTGGCCTGGATGATGTATTTCCTCTACCAGAACGTCTACCGGACTCTGACTGCGGCTGAAATCCTGACGGAACTGAGGAAAAAAGTGCCGGAAGAGACTCTGCAGGAAGACAAATTCAAGCAGATTATTATTAGGATCAGGGAGAAGACCGGGATGGAGGAAGCGACTTCCACGGCGACGACGACGCCGGCAATTAAAAATCCTTTTGTGCCGTTGGAATAACAAGACCCGGGCTTAATCCCGGGTCTTTTTAAATTAGAACTATTTTAAAGGCGACATCTGCCTCAGCCTCTTAATGATCAGAGGCAATTCTTTCAACAACGCATCCAGATCCTCCTTTTTAGTGAATCTTCCCAGAGTAACCCTTAGACTGCCATGGGCCATTTCCGGTTTCAAGCCCAAAGCCAAAAGCACATGAGACGGCTCTAGAGATCCGGAGGAGCAGGCCGAGCCGGTAGAGGCCGCAATCTTTTTTTCCGAGAGCATCAGGACCACACTCTCCCCTTCCACGCCCTTGAAAATGAAATTAACGTTGGAAGAGACTCTTTTAACTAAATCGCCGTTAATGAAAACGTCTTTAATCTTCACTTTCTTAATTAAATAATCCCTTAACTTCCTAATCTTCCCATTCTCTTTGGAAGAAATCAGTTCCACGGCTTTGGCCAGACCCACGATGCCAGGCACATTGTAAGTGCCAGGCCTCACATTAGCCTGCTGGTGGCCCCCGAAGATGATGGGAGCAAAAGGCGTGCCTTTGCGAAGATACAAAGCACCGATTCCTTTAGGTCCGTAAATCTTATGCCCGGAGAGGGCTAAAAGATCCACACCTAACTTATCTACGTTGCAATCGCAGTAATTGAGAGCCTGGACCGCATCGGTAAAAAAATAAATTTTGTTTTTCCTTTTCTGATTCAATCTTTTAATCATCTTTCCGATCTCGGCGATCGGTTGGATCGTCCCGATCTCGTTATTCACATACATCACAGAAACTAAAACCGTGTTTTCC
The DNA here is from genome assembly GCA_964363385.1 of uncultured Gammaproteobacteria bacterium. GTDB lineage: Bacteria > Patescibacteriota > Patescibacteriia > 2-01-FULL-39-33 > 2-01-FULL-39-33 > CAYIIA01. Next base: position 4,342 of record CAYIIA010000036.1, on the reverse strand, counting down.
TTTATGCTCTTTTCCAAGTTTTTCAGTTCCACTAATCCATGGCTATTAACCGGCAGATATGTCACCTCCACCCCCTCTTTTTCCAGTCGGCGGCAAGGTTCCAAAACCGCGTCATGCTCAATCTTGGTCGTGATGATATGTTTGCCCTTGACCGCCCTGGCAAGGCCTAAAACAGCCATATTATCGCTCTCAGTGGCGCCAGAGGTGAAATACACCTCTTCCTTGTTGCAACCTAAAAAACGGGCGATTTTAGCCTGAGAACGGTCTACTGCCACCCGGTTGTCCAGTCCCGGCTGGTGCAAAGAAGAGGCATTGCCGAAATTCTTGGAAAAATACGGCAACATAGCCTTCAAGACTCTTGAATCCACCGGTGTGGTGGCCGCGTTATCTAGATAATGGAACATATTTTAAACCGAGATTATTTCTTTAACCTGGGGAATTTTAGCCTTGATGGTTTTTCCTATCCCTTCTTGGAGAGTCATCACCGACATGGGACAGCCATGGCAGGCGCCTTTAAGCTTTACTTTCAAATCCCCGGTTTTTTCGTCGAAAGAAACAAACTCCACATCGCCTCCGTCCATCTGCAGATGGGGACGGATTTCATCCAATGCTTTTTTAATTTCATTTTCCATGTTTTTGACGGTAATTTTTAATGGCTTCAGCCAGACCTTCGTGGGCCAGGACTGAGCAGTGCAATTTAGCTTCAGGCAGACCGCCTAACTCTTTGGCAATATCCAGCTTCCCGATCTTCGCCGCTTTTTCCAAAGTCTTGCCCTTGGCCATCTCCGTCAGCATGGACGAGGTGGCAATGGCCGCGCCGCAACCCAGAGTTTCAAACTTGATGTCTTTAATGGTGTCTTTCTTAGGGTCTACCTTGATGTAGATCTTCATGACATCGCCGCAACGTTTATTACCCACCTGACCGACGCCGTCCACATCTTTGATAACCCCCTGGTTGCGTGGATTTTTGAAGTGTTCCAGCACTTTTTCGTTATACATATTTTTAGATTAAATTAGCTAGAGTGAATTTCCTTAAGGTTTTAACAATATTCCTTTGCAGTTCGTTCCAGACTTTCTTGGTCAAACAATTTTTGCTCATGCAGCTTACTTTTCTCTCATCCTCGGAAACGCAATAGAAGACCGCCACCGCCCCTTCCAAGGATTCTACGATGTCAAACACGCTTATCTTGTCCGGCCGGTGGTTAAGAGTGTATCCGCCGGAAGCGCCTTTAACGCTCTTAACCAGTCCGTCGGCTTTCAGGCGGGAAAATAATCTTTCCAGATAGGGCTGGGAAATATGTTCGCTTCTGGCTATCTGCGTCAAAGACAAAGGTTCTTTGCCTTTATTCCTGGCCAGAGCGGCCATGGCTCTCAAGCCGTATTCGGTTTTAGTGGTGAACATCATATCCGACTAAATTACTAGGTAATTCCATTTTAACAGTTTGAAAAAAGGCTGTCAAGAGCCTTTTTCCACTATGATCATTACTTTCCTGCCCGAGAGCATTTCCGCGTCCGTCATTCCGTCCTGCGCCAGAGCATGGTTCCAATCATGGACAGCGTTTAAAAACACGTCGTATCCGTATCTGAACCCGTTCCCTTTCTTAGTGCCAGGATCGTTGGTGATCAATTCATCCGAGTCATATCCTTTAATCACCAGCATATGGTATATGGGTCCGGGCGCTTTGTAATTCGGGTTTTTCAATTCCCGGCCGGCGGCCGGAACCAAGACTAGGTTTCCTTTGGCTAATTCGTATTTTATCCTGTCTGTTGTCACTTCCGAAGTTATCCGGGCGGTAAGGTTGAAATATGCTTTCAAGACATCCGCTGTTTCCTGGACGGTAAGATCTACCTGGTAATTATTATCTTCTTCCCATTTGACCAGGTCTTGGATCTCTGCTTCCATTATGCTTTCGTCCAGGGGCTTCCCTCCAAAATATCTGTCGGCCATGATCATGGAAGCTTCTTCACAAGCCTCCTCATGCAAAGCGTCCCAATTGGCAAAAGGAGCCTGGGGCGCGAAAAGAACCTTTAATTCCAGCTTGCTTGGAACTTTATTCTCCCCTGGTTCTTCCACTGGCTCAGTCGTGCTAGAAACAACATCCGGGGTCTCTTCCGGATTCACATCCACATCAACCATCTCCGGCTGCTGGCAGCCGGCTAAGAAAAAGACTAAAAAGAAAAAAATTATTTTTTTCATCAGCAAGGATTATTCTTCTCGGTTTTTTTACTTACCGCGTCTTGGATATATCCGTTTAAAACGGAGACTTCGCCTTCGTACGTGGTTAAGATGCAACAATCACCGTCTACGAACTTGAATCTGTATTTACCGCTGCCTAAAACCGTAAATTGTATTCCACTGATCTGTTTCAGTTTGTTGTATGCGTCCAGATCTGTTTTTAGGCTGTATTTCTGTTTTAAAAACACGATTAGATTCTGGTTTTTACTGACTAAGCTGTTTACTTCCGCATCTTCCGCAAATCCGGGCATGCCCATACAGGTTCCAGGATCATATTTGTCTGCTAAATGCAATTTTGCCTCCAATTCCGGCGTAACGACAAAAGAACGGGCAGAAGGGACATTTTCCTCTGAAGATGAGTCTGGATAATACCGGACAATCTTAGTGTTGGTGTTTACATCAACCGCCACCTGCTTCTTTGGCGCGCTGACATTCCTAGTTTCCGTCTTTTGAGGACTGAAAACACAGCTGGTTAGGATTAGAGCCAAAAAGACTGAAAAAACTGTTTTTTTCATGTTTCCATTATACCACACTTCCCTGGATTTGACTTTTTCAGCAAAAAAGGTTAGAATGTTTTTAAGATAAATTAAGTATAAATATGGCTCATAAGAAAGCGGGCGGCAGTACCAGGTTAGGCCGGGATTCCAACGCCCAGAGACTGGGTGTGAAACTCTACGGCGGCCAGAAAGCCCAATCCGGATCTGTGATCATCCGACAGAGAGGCACTAAATACCGGCCCGGAAAAAACACCAAGATAGGCAAAGACGACACGATTTTTTCCATTAAAGACGGCTTGGTTAAATTCGCCAAGAAAAAGGTAAAAAAGTATACCGGAAAACTGGAAGCGGTGCAGATCGTGAGTGTGGAGTGATCCTAAAATAATTGACGCCGGGAGCACTGCTTCCGGCGTTTTTTGTTTGTTCGGATCAGGATTCTTCCGAATCGGATTTATTCGGCTCGGACCAGAAGATATTGAACCAAGCCTTTCCGTCACTGGAATTCTGACATTTACATTCCAGGTCGTTCTCTTTACAGAAGTCGATCACCATCTTCCCGCCTCCTGACGCGAAGAAATTATTCTTTATTTTCTTCAAAAACTCGGCGACTGCGTCCACCGCCGCGATTGGAAGCTTTTGGGCAAAAACATCGTCCTTTATTCTTTTGACATCCTCACTCATTCCCTCGGCTAAATCGACCATGACAGTATACTCGCCCTTAATGGCCTCGTTTAGAAGAACCGAGGGAAGAGCCTCTATTACTCTCTTGGCCCAATCCTTCAAAGGCTCCTCTAGTCTCTTGCGCTCAAGCTCCTGTTTTACGGCTTCAGATTCCAGATGTTTTGTGTACAAATCCCGAAGCTGATGTCCAAGACTAACCATAACCACTCTCCTTTCTCTTGTTGTCCGAATCCAAACACTTGCTATACCAAAACTACCACTTCTGCATAAAAAGTCAACCCTTCATCCCCGCCCTCACCAACCCCAGGAACAAAGGATGCGGATTTAGTGGCCGGGATTTCAACTCTGGATGGAACTGCACCCCCACAAAGAAAGGATGGCCGGCTAATTCGATTATTTCCACCAAACTCTTGTCCGGAGAAGTCCCGGAAAGGACTAGGCCTTTCTTCTCCACCATGTTTCTAAAAGCATTGTTAAACTCATACCTGTGCCTGTGCCTCTCGCTGATCCGACTCTTGCCGTACAGCTTCTCCGCTAAAGATCCCTTCTTTAAGATGCAAGGACATGCTCCTAGGCGCATCGTGTTGCCGTATTGTTTTTTAGACAGTTTAACCGCCTGCTCCGGCATGATGTGTATGACCGGATTCTTGGTCTTAGGATCTATCTCTGTCGTATGGGCGTCCTTTTTCCCGCAGACATGGCGCACGAATTCAATGGCTGCCAATTGCATGCCATAGCACAAACCAAGGTAAGGGATCTTGTTTTCCCGGGCGTACTGGATGGCCAGGATCTTGCCTTCAATGCCCCGGCTCCCGAAACCGCCCGGAACGACTAAACAATTATAATCATCCAATTCTTTCAAAGCCTTCTTGTCTTTTTCATACACATCCGAATTTATCCAGTCTATCTTCGGCTGGACGTTGTTTTA
>CAYIIA010000035.1:527-7776 GCA_964363385.1 uncultured Gammaproteobacteria bacterium | reverse complement strand
CAAAGCCTTTTTCCATTTTAATTTCAAACAGCCTGCTCCGGCAAAAACCAGGGCTGAAAAAAACACGGCGAAAGGCGTAAAGTACTCTATATTCCTTCTGGCTTTAATAGTCATGATTAAAAACAAAAGGAAAAGCAAGAAGGAAAAATGGATCAAAGAGCTGTATTTGCGGAAATACCTGAAATAACAAAGCAGCGCTGGAACAACCAAAACTAAGGGAACGGCTATGCTCCTGAAAAAATCCGGCCAGTTGTACGGATACCACTCCGCGCCGACGTCAATGACGCCTTGGTAATTCACAAAAGCGATCTGCACCACCTGGAACCAGTAGAAGCTTATATTATTAGGGAAATACGGATTAATCACCAGCCCCAACCCTAAACCAACAGCCACGCTGAAAAGCAACTTAAGGTTTTCTTTCCGAAAAAAGCTTTTAACCCAACTCCGGAAAAAAGATCCGGTTTTCTTCCATCCAATTACAGACAAAAAACGCTTGAGCCGATTCTCCCCGGACTTTTTTAGAGACAGAGTAAAACTATCTGCTAAAGCATACATCAGGGCCAAGACAAGCATCAAAGGCCACCCGCCATAACTCCAAACATACAAAAAAGAAAGAAGCGACAACCAAAAATACTTCCGGGAAGCAATGAGATATATCCCTAAAAACAAAATAATGAAGGAAAAAGGCTGAGCTTTAATCAGACTGAGACGGAAGATAAATGGTTGGGATAATAATAAAAAAAGAGCGTACCAAAAAGCGCCTTTGACTTTGAATCTTTTAAGTACCCAGTAAAAAACAAAAATCACTAGTGTGTCTAAGATAATATGGGCTAGCTTAACTCCCATCAGGGGTGGCGGAAACTTGACAAAAGGAACCAAAAATAAATGGTAAAGAAAATGATGATCAATGTAATTGTCTTTCAAAACCGTGAAAGGAAGGTAAGGAAAATCCCTTACTACCCCTCCTGCCGCCATCATCTGGGCGATCTTGATATGGTAAAAAGAATCCGGATCCCCGAAAGTCGGCGTAGATTGCAGATAAAAGAAAAAAGAAAAACAGATTAAAAAAAGCAACCAGGCGGAAACCGCCTTGTTGCTTTCCAATCGTTCAGTTAGCCAGGTAAACCAGCCCATAATCATTTAGCCAGCTCTTTTTTAAAATAATCCACCCATTCGACTCTAGCCGGATCTTCCTGGTTCAGGCGGGAGAGATAAAAACTGAGATAGGAGCCGAAAATCAAAATCTCTAAAGAAGCCGTGAATTTCGTCTTGGCCTTAGCTTTATAAGAAACAAAGGAGATTTTCTGTTTAGTTAAAACTTTCTGAGTGGCCTTGATTCTCTTTAAAATCCTTTCAGACAAGAGATTTGAATATAAAAATATGAATTTAAGCTTTTTAACCGCTAGAGGCGGGTTTTTTAAACCATCCAGAAGATGATGATTCAATTCCGGAAGAAAGTAATAATAAGCCAGATTTTTAGCGCTCTCATTAATCTGGTTATTCAGAATCCGGGCATTGGCGGAAAGGAATTCAGATCCAATGATTACCGGCAAACGTCCTTTCAATTGCTTGGCCAATGATTTAGCCGGGCTTTCCTTTGCTTCCAAACCAAAAACTTTTTCCATCTTCTTTAAACATTCCACCCCCTGTTTGATTTCAGAAAAAGAAACAATCCCCGTCTTTTTTAAGACGGCCAGCAATACTCCCAACTGCGAACCAATGCCATATCTCGGCTGTTTGGACGGATTGTATTTCAAGCTTATCTGGAAAAAAGGCGTCCTGTTCCTCTTAGCCAAAGAGAGTAAAGAACCGCCCGAAGCTAAAACAAAGATTTTCGCTTTTTTAGCCAGGGCCTGCTTGTAACAATTCAGGGTTTCTTCCGTATTGCCGGAGTAAGAGGAAATAATTACCAAGGACTCCTTATTAACAAAGCTGGGAAGGAAGTAATCCCTGACTAAAATAAAAGGAGTCTTGATCTGCTCGCTAAAAACGCTCCTAATCATCTCTGAGGCTAAATTAGAGCCTCCCATGCCGGCTACCACCACATTTGCCACCTTGGTTCTTTTCCATTTAATCCGGCTGGCCTGAGCAAAAGACTCTTCCATTTGTTCGGATATGATCTTTAGAGTCTTTGCGACTCCGGAGCTGTCTTCAAGGCTTAAACTTTCCATAAAATACAGGGTTATTAATTTACCTTAATTTTAACAGAAACGTGGTATAAAAACAATTGATTTCCTCCTTTGGTTATGGCATAATGACAACACTAAAAATACATATGTCCGGACACAGCAAATGGGCGACGACTCACCGTCAGAAAGAATCCGCCGATGCCAAACGCAGCGCGGTCTTTACGCGCTTAGCTAATATGATAACCATCGCGGCTAAGGAAAGCGGAACGGATCTGGAATCCAATTTCAAGCTTAGGCTAGTCGTAGACAAAGCTAGAGCCGCCAACATGCCTAAGGACAATATTGAAAGAGCGGTTAAAAGAGGTTCCGGCGCCAGCGCGGACGGAGCGAATTTTGAAGAAATTGTTTACGAAGTCTTTGGTCCGGCTAATAGCGCTTTCATTCTGGAAGGCGTTACAGACAACCGGAACCGGACCGTCTCGGATCTGAAATCCGTGCTTAACAAGAACGGCGGGCAGTTAGCCGGGCCTAACAGCGTCCTCTGGCTCTTCGACAAAAAAGGTTTTGTGGAAATTAAAAAAGAAAAACTGGCTGGAAACGCTTTGGACGACTTGGAGCTTTCCTTGATTGATGCCGGAGCGGAAGATATCGACCAGGCGGAAGACTGGACGATTAAGACCTTGCCGGAAAATCTGCAAAAGGTTCTGGATAAATTAAAAGAATTGAATATTGGGCCGTCTGAATCCGGACTAGAGTATGTTGCCAAGAGTCCGGTCAAACTATCTCCCGAAGACCGGGAAAGAATCCATAATCTTTTTGATCTTCTCTCTGATTTAAACGATATTACCAATGTCTACACTAATGCCGAATAAGGAACAAATCATTTTAGGTATTGATCCCGGCATTGCCGACACTGGCTACGGCGTTATCCGCTGCTCCGGAACAGAATTGGAATACATTGCTTGCGGATCCATCCAAACTTCAAAAAAAATGGCTATGCCGGAGAGATTGGTTGTTTTGGAAAAAGAGTTAGGCGGGATCATTAAAAAATACAAGCCGAACAAAGCTTCCATTGAGGAGCTTTTCTTCTGTAAGAACGTCACCACGGCCCTAATCGTAGGCCAAGCCCGGGGAGTAATATTATTAGTCCTGGCTAAGAACCATCTGCCTGTTTCAGAATTTACTCCTCTGCAGGTCAAACAAGCGATGACCGGATATGGCAAAGCAGACAAGTCCCAGATCCAGCAGATGGTTAAATTAGTGCTGAAACTCAAAGCCATACCCAGGCCGGATGATGCGGCTGATGCCTTAGCCATCGCCATTTCCGCTGCTAACCGATTTCAGGATTTGATAAAATAACCATATTGACAGCCTTTGATCCCTGTGATACACTTAAAAAGATGTTGCCGCACCATAACAGCGCAACAATTTAAAAAATAAAAAAAAGTATGGAAGACGAAGAATTAGAAGAAGGTGCTGAAGGCATGGAAAACGCCGAGGACACCTCAGATGACGCCGCTTCAGACGGCGATGACGATGCCAGTGATGATGATCTGGATGAAGATGAGGATGAGGAAGAGGAAGAAGAAAGCAAAGACGAATAAGAAACACACAAAACACCCTGCCAATAGCAGGGTGTTTTTTATCCCAAAAAATAATTGACAATAATCCATTCTTATGCTAGACTAAACAAAGTGCTGTTATATAGCTATGACGGTGCCTTTAAGAAACTAAGACAAAACCATGTCTGATGAAAACAACACTCCAGTAGAAGAAGTGGAAACTCCTGCTACTGACACCGTCGCTGACGAAGCTGTGGAAGCATCTGCTGAAGAGACCACTGAGGAGACAGCGTAAAAAAACACATTAAACGCCCTGCCTAAAAAACAGGGTGTTTTTTACTTGAAAATATACCCTCAAAATGGTATATTAAACAGCATATGGTCATCCCTTCTCTAAATAGATCGTCCTCTAACCAAGACTGGCGCCATCCGGTGTATGTTAAAAAGGAGCGTCCCGGACAAGACTGGAAACGAACCGTAAGGAAATCCACGGAGAGCTTCCGTTCCTTTTCCCGTCTGCCAAACCAACAAAAAAAGAAATTTTTAAAAAAAGCCCTGGGTATATTGATCCCAGTGGCTATCTTTTTCATCCTGCTTTTCGGCATCTTCGCCTTGATCGGCCTAGCCTGGATTTCCAAAGATCTGCCTTCTCCAGACAAGGTTATCAACCGTGAATTGACTGTAAGCACCAAGATATATGACCGGACCGGAAATACGGTTTTGTATGATATCCATGGCGATATAAAAAGAACTGTTGTCGAGCTTTCGGCTATCCCGCCCCAGGCTATTAACGCCACTCTGGCGGCCGAAGACCGCAATTTCTACAACCATAAAGGTTTCAGCATCACCGGTATCATCCGTTCCGCCGTTTTAAACGTCTTTACCGGCAGTAAAGCGGGCGGATCCACCCTTACCCAGCAATTTGTAAAAAATGCGGTCTTAACCAATGAAAAAACCTACACCAGGAAGATTAAAGAAATTTTCATGGCTTACCGCATAGAACAGAAATTCAACAAGAACGAGATCTTAAAAATGTATTTTAATGAAATTCCGTACGGTTCTGTCATCTACGGCATTGAAGCCGCTTCCCAATCGTTTTTCGGCAAATCCGCTAAGGATTTGACTTTAGCAGAGTCTGCCATCCTAGCCGCCATTCCTAAAGCTCCCACCTATTATTCTCCATACGGCAACAACCGGGATAAATTAATTTCCAGACAGAGATATATCCTGGATTCCATGGCTGACCTTAATTATATTACTAAGGAACAAGCGGAAATCGCCAAGCAGGAAAAAATCCTTTTCAAACCCTCTAATGAATCCATGCTTGCGCCTCATTTTGTCATGTATATCAAGGAGCTTTTGTCGGAAAAGTACGGCGAAGAGTTCATTAATCAGGAAGGGTTGAAAGTGTACACCTCATTAGACTTGGATAAACAAAAAATCGCTGAGGAAGCGGTCAAAGCCGGGGTGGAAGCTAACTCTAAAAAATACGGCTTTACCAACGCTTCCCTAGTCGCCCTTGATCCCAAAACCGGCCAAGTCCTGGCCATGGTCGGATCAGTGGATTATTTTAATTCAGACATAGACGGCCAAGTCAACGTGGCTCTGCGTCCTCGCCAGCCAGGATCTTCCTTTAAGCCCATTGTCTATACAGCTTCATTCATTAAAGGCTACACCCCGGACACCATTCTCTACGATGTCGTCACTAACTTCGATACCTCCGGAGAAAAGGCGTATGAACCGCACAATTACGACGGTAAGGAGCACGGGCCAGTGACGGCAAGAAAGGCTTTGGCTGGATCTTTAAACATTCCGGCAGTTAAGATAACCTATCTTACCGGCTTACCAAACATCTTAGACTTTGCAGATAAATTAGGGTATACCACTTTAAAAGAAAGGGATCGTTTCGGCTTGTCTCTAGTCTTGGGCGGAGGCGAAGTCAAGCTCTTAGAACACACCAATGCCTATGCTACCCTGGCTCAGGAAGGAGAAAGGCACGACATTAATCCCATCTTAAAAATCGAGGATAAGAATGGCAAAACAGTATATGAATACAAGGATAAGAAAGAAAAGGTGTTGGAGCCTGAAATAGCTCGTTTAACCACGGACATTCTCTCAGACGACAGCGCCCGGGCATACATCTTCGGCGCCGGAGGAAAACTGACTCTGCCTGGAAGACCGGCAGCGGCTAAAACCGGCACTACTAATAACTACCGCGACGCTTGGACTATGGGATATGTTCCCAGTCTGGCTGTCGGCGTCTGGGTGGGAAATAACGACAACGCGGAAATGACCAAAGGCGCGGATGGCAGTGTTATCGCCGCCCCCATTTGGAACCAGTTCATGCGCGAAGCCCTTAAAAACACCTCTCCAGAATCCTTCATTAAACCGGAAAAAATAGCCACGGGCAAGCCGGTTTTAGACGGCGTAGATACCGGGGAAGTGAAGATTAAAATAGATACGATGTCTGGGAAGCTAGCCACGGAATTCACGCCTCTTTCCACTACTAAGGAAATTTCCACTAAAGAAACTCATTGTATATTATACTATGTTAATAAAGACGACCCTAGGGGCGAACAACCCAGGAATCCTTCCGGAGATCCTCAGTTTGATGCTTGGGAAAACGCAGTCCTGCGCTGGGCTAAAGACCAAGGATATGATCCAAACCAGAACGTAACGATTCCGACTGAGTATGACGATATCCATCTTTCCCAAGACCAACCGAATTTAATCATCATCACCCCTTTACCGAACCAGACCATAAAAGAGAATTCTCTTACTGTGGAAATCACGGCTTCCAGCAAACGGGGGATTAAGAAGGTGGAGTATTACATGGATGAAGAGCTCATCTTGGCTAAGAACGACGCTTCTGACGCGCTTTTGGCCCTTCCAGAGCTAGATAACGGCTACCACACTCTTAAGGTTTTAGCTAAAGACGACTTGGAAAATACAGCCACTAGGACAGTAGAATTGAATATTGTCTCTTCCCAAGCTGTGACCCCGGTTTTTAACTGGCTTTCACCTAGTGATGGGTCTGCTATAAAATTTCCCGCCGCTTTCAAAGCGAGCTTGGCAAACGGGCAAAGGATTAAAAAGATTGATTTTTACTTCCAAAAGAAAGGCGGGATTGAACAATTCCTTACTTCTCTTATTCCTAATGGAAACATCTCTTTTTCTTGGAGCAACAAACCTGATCCTGGAGAATACACTGTCTACGGCAACATGTTTGATGCTAAAAACAAGAAATATGTGACTGACAAGATAAATGTGATGGTGAAATAACTAAAAACACTCCCATTCCGGGAGTGTTTTGTATTGACTGCGGTGTTGATCCTTATTGCTTGATCGGCATGATAATATAAAGATAGTTGTTATTATTCTCCGGCTTCAGTAGACATGGGTTATTTCCGTCATTTATTTCTAGGATTGCGGTGTCTGAATTAATATTCTGCAATCCATCCAATAAATAACGGTAATTTAAGACAATACTGTTTTCCACTCCTTCAACCTCTGCTTCCACTAATGAGGTGTTTTCCCCGGTTTGGGCGGAAGAAGAAG
>CAYIIA010000035.1:0-517 GCA_964363385.1 uncultured Gammaproteobacteria bacterium | reverse complement strand
AGAAGTAATAACTAATTCTTTCTTAGCGGAAAGAATTTCTAGTTTAACATCATAAATTCCGCCTTTAGTGAAGAGACTTGCGGTTTTAATGGCCTTAATTAAATTATTAGTATTAATTTTAATCCTGGTTTTATGTTCTGTAGGGATGATTTGTGTATAATCCGGATATTGACCCTCAATTAGGCGGGAAATTAGATCGGTGCCGTTATAAGAGAACATAATTTGATTTTCTGAAAAATATACTTCAATATTTTCCGCCTCTTTTAAGGAAATGTCTTCTTTAAAAACCCCTAAAATCCTGGAAATTTCTTGTAAAGTTCTGACTGGAACAATGATTTTCCTTTCATTTTTATCTCCATCCACTAAAGAAATCTTTTTTTCTGCCAATCAGCAAGACATTAAAAAAATTTCTGTCCTCTGAAACATAAAAAACAATGAGTGAAGAGTTAAATGAATTCAATAGGGAATCTCTGCAGAGAAAATCGTTTCCTTCTTCGACACTATCCTTGAGAGAAAG
>CAYIIA010000034.1:0-8279 GCA_964363385.1 uncultured Gammaproteobacteria bacterium | reverse complement strand
TGGAAAGGGTTAATTTCCTGGAAATCAAGCCACCGATTACATTAATAGTTCCCGGCACGCTTAAAACATACATTTTTTCCGTGCCATAGATGAGTCCGTTGCTGTCCAAGTTGTTTAAGCAGCTTTCCAAAAAAATTTGGTTGTTGCCCATGATGCCGGCTGGTTCGTCTGGGTCCGGCCTGGTGACAGTGATATTGTCCAGGCCGCAACGCGTTCCCCAACAGCAATTATTAGCAGTCTTGCCTAGAGTAACATTGCCTTCTGCCACCAGAGCGCCGTTAATCGTCAGATCCTGGCCGCCTTTGATTTCAATGTCCCCGGTGACATAGGTGATGCCGTCCAAAACCAAAGTCTGGTTTTCCCAAAGAAGATCTTCAAATTGGTTTTCCGTATATGTTCGGTCTGCCCGGTCTTTGTATGAATTAGGACTGCCTGGTTCGTTAAAGATGATCACTGGAAAAGGCAGAGGATCCGGTTCAGGCGGATAGTTCTGGGATTGGGTGCCTTCGGCATTGACCGCGCCGCCGCCGCTGGTTAAAATATTGCCTGTAGCTTTGACAATGCCCTCGGCATTAAGGACGCTGTCATTATTTAAAATAATGTTGCCATTGGAAAACACGCCGCCGTCATGGACATTCATGACAGAACCGCTCAGATCTATGTTGCCATCCGAAGACTCGCCGTTTTCGCCGATGATGCTTGCTGCCAGAGGTTTGTAGATATTAGCCTTAATAATCCTTTTTGCAATGTGGCCGTTGGCCATAGTCGAAAATCCGGTGGCGGTTATCCGTCCAGTGGCCTCGCGGGAGTTGGCAATTTCAATCTTGTAAGACTGTCTGCTCCCAAAAGCCGGGTCGCGAGTGTAGGAAACAGTCCAATCCGGATCGGTCTCAAAACCGTTTTTCCAGGAATCGTCATTTTTCAGTTTCCAGATCGCTTCCGCTAGAGCGCTCTCGGCCAGATAATATGTCTGAGTGGCGACCGTCTGGCTGGCAGAGATTTTCATTTCAGTCAGGACGGAGCTGGTGACAAAAATTCCCAATACCAAGAGCATCGTCATGACAAGAATAGTGGCGATGAGGACGAATCCATTTTGTTTTTTGTTTTCCATTAGAGGTTTCGGCCGAAGATCGAAGTATTGATTGTTTCCGTCTGGGAATCTTTGCTTAAATACAGATTAATATTAATGAGCCGGTCGCCCCAGAATTCCAGATCCGAGAAGTTCTCTCCTGCCAGCTTGTCTTCCAGGGTCAAGGGAACAGCCGGCTGGCCGTATTGGTCGACCGCGCTTTGGTATTGGTAGATGTACGGCTCAACGGCCCCTGGCAGGATATATCCCAGAATCTGCCTTTTGACATCCGTGCCGTCGAGATAGTAGCGGATATATTGAACTTGGCTTGAATCATGGCCGTCTTGGAAAATGATTTCATCCGGAATGGTTTCCGGATCATTATTGGTCGCAGGCAGGGGAGTAACCACGCCCGGAGCTTGTCTCAATTCCCTGGCTATCCTGTCTAAAATAACCCGGCCGTTCTGAGTCAGCTCGCCTTTGGTATTGGTTGAACGGTAAGCGCTCTGGCTGGTCACATACACGGAAGCGGAGACTAAAAACAAAAGCGTGGCAATAGTCAGAGTGATGACGACTTCAATTAAAGTGAATCCTTTCTTCATTGCTGGCTGATTAATGTTTCCAAATCCACATGCTTTTCTCCAAGAAGCAGAGGATGACGCCAAAAGACAGTCACGGTTATTTTTTTCATGCCTGTGTCAGAAACTGAATTTTGCAGATCTTCATCCACATATCCCGCGGTTGTTTCCCGTTGGTATGGGTAGAAAGGATTGTCCGGATCCGAGGATAGCCGGGTTTTGGCTTCAATGGTTCCGATGCCGATATTGTCATATCCCAAAGAAAAAAGCTCCTCAGTCTTGGCCTGAGCCAGGTTAATGGCGACAGTAGCCTGCTCGGCGGATTTGCTTATCTGCAAAGCCACTGGAAAGATTTTAACCACGGCCAGGATTCCGATCGTTAAGACCGCGATGGCGATCATAGCTTCAATAATAGTAAATCCTTTTTTAAAATGTTTTGACATAGCCGGATGGTTTGATTTCCACGGTCTTGGTGTCCTCGCCGTTGGTTAGGATGATAGCTCCGCTTTCTTTGGCCGCGCCTGTAGCCGTAAAGCCGGCCTTATCTGCGGTCAGCCCAGTGATAGTACCGAAAGAAATGCTGTCTAAAGAATGGCTTTGGATGGTCTGGCTGGGATATTTGACGATCATGTAACTTTTATCTTCCGTATTTATGATCAGATAATATTCAGTCTGTTCGGTTATCGCCATCTGTTGGGCATAACGCAAATCCGAGGCTAGTTGTCTGGCCTCGGCATTAAGTTTCAGAGTCGGTTTGAATTGTTGGTAGGCAGGCAAGCTGACGCCGGCCATAACAGCGATGATCGCTATGACCGTCAAAATTTCCCAGAGAGTGAATCCTTTATTCATGCTAGAAGTTTTCAGTTAGGGAATACATCGGCATGAGGATGGCCAAGGCGACGCCGGCGACGACTGCGCCGATGAAAAGCATGAGGATAGGCTCGATGATAGTAGGCAGGGTTTCCATAGTCTGAGAAACATCTTCCTCGTAAAAAGAAGCCAGGTTTTCCAAGATTTCGTCCAGGGCCCCGGTTTCCTCGCCGACGGAAATCATCTGGATGATTATAGGCGGAAAGATATGCGGATAGTTCTTTAAAGAGTCGGCCATTTTGCCTCCTTTTTTGACCTTTTCCGCAGTTTCTACCAGAGCTTTCCGGTATTGAGGATTGCCGATTATCCGGCTGGTAATATTCAAGGTTTCCACAATAGCGATGTCTGTTTTAATCAGAGAGCTGAGATTCCTGGCGATCCTGGCCAGATTGATTTTTTTAATAATTGAGGAAAGCACCGGAATCTTGAGGGTCAAGGCGCTGAAAAATCCGTGGCCTCCTGGAGTGCGTACAGCCTTAATGAATACGGCCAGGATGGCTGCCAGGACGATCAGGATAATCAATCCTTGCTGTTGCAAAGAGTTGCTGACAAAAATCATAATCTTGGTCGCCAGAGGCAATTCAACATCCAGTTCCGTGAAAAGAGAAGTGATATTGGGCAAGACAAAGATGACCATGAAAGCGCCGATGCCGATGATAGCCAGAACGATGATTGTCGGGTAGGTGAGGGCGTTCCTGATCTTGGTCATGAGTTCATGATCTTTTTTGGTTTGGATATGAAGCTGGTGCAACACTTCTTCCAATTGGCCGGAAGCTTCCCCTGCCTTGATCATATTGACGAAAAGTTCGCCGAAATCGTGTTCATAATCACCCAAGCTTTCGCCGAAAGTCCTGCCTTCACTGACTTTTGCGCAGACATTGTTTAAGATATTTTTCAGTTTTTTGTTGCCGGTCTGTTCAGCCAGAGTATTCAAAGCTTCAGCCAGAGGCAATCCGGCTTTGACCATGACCGCCAGATTCTGTAAAAGGAAGATTTTCGATGTGGCGGAAACTCTTTGCAAACTAAGGAATGGATTGTTGATTTTCATTATTCTTGGGTTACTCTTAATATTTCTTCAATCGTAGTCAGGCCGGTCTTGGCTTTGATGAATCCGTCTTGAAGCATAGTGATCATGCCCTGGTCATAGGCGGCCTGGGCCAATTCCTCGTGAGTCGCTTTCTTCAGGATCAGAGAAGAGATTTTTTCGTCGTTGAAAAGCGCTTCGTAAATCCCGATTCTGCCTTTGTAGCCGGTGTTGCCGCATTCCTGGCAGCCTTTGCCCCGGTAGAAAAGGATTGACTTCAAATTCTGCTTAGCCGTCATAAACCCATGTTTAACCAGAGTTTTTTCCAGCTCCTGGACGTTGAATTGTTTTTCCAGTTCGCCTAAGGTTTGTTTGTCCAAGTTGTAGCTCTCAATGCAGTTCTTGCAGATCTTGCGGATAAGCCTTTGGGCAATGATGATATTCAAAGTCGAAGCCAGAAGGAAAGTCGGTATCTTCATGTCTGTCAGACGGGGAATGGAAGTGACGGCATCGTTGGTATGCAAAGTGGAAAGCACCAAGTGACCGGTCATAGCCGCATTAATGGCGATTTCCGCGGTTTCCATGTCTCGGATTTCACCGACCATGATGATGTTAGGATCCTGCCTTAAAAGCGATCTCAGTCCCAAAGCAAAAGTGAATCCGATCTTGGGCTGGACCTGGCTTTGGGTGATTCCTGGCATGCGGTATTCTATGGGGTCTTCAATGGTGGAGATATTCACCTCTGGCTTGTTTAATATTCCTAGCATGGAATACAGGGTGGTGGTTTTGCCGGATCCGGTCGGACCGGTCACTAGGATCATGCCGTGAGGCTTGTTAATGTTGTTTTTAATGATTTCTAAAGTGTTGGATTCAAAACCAAGCTGTTCTAAAGTAAGCTGTTGGGTCTGGTCCGGCAAAAGGCGCAATACGATCTTCTCGCCGTCAAAAGTGGGCAGGATGGAAACACGGAAAGAAACTTGGTATTCCGGCGCCTTGATTTTGAATCTGCCGTCCTGAGGCAGGCGATGCTCGTCCAGTTTAAGGTTGGAAAGGATCTTGATCCTGGCGGTCACGCCTGCATGAGTGGCTTTGGGCAGAGTCATGACGTTCCGAAGGACGCCGTCAACGCGGTACCGGACGCTTACTTCTTTTTCCGCTGGTTCAATGTGGATATCCGACGCTTTTTCCAAAATGGCGTATTCCAGCATCGTGTCCACGATCTTGACAATGGGCAGGTCCTGAGCCAGATTTTTAAGTTCCTCCGGCTTTTCTTCGTGGTTGCCGTTTTCTCCCTCGTTCTTTTCAATAGCTTCCAGTTCGGCTGAAAGGCCTTTGTGGTAGAGTTTCAAGATGTCGCGGATATCGTCCGGAGTCGTGATGTGTAAAGCTACCTCTAAACCTGTCTTTTTGGCTAGAAAGTCGAAAAGCTCGATATTTGAGATATCCAGAGTAGCCACCTTCAGTTCCTTTCCGCTTTGGTCAAAAGCCACGGTTTGGTGGGCCTTAGCCGTGGTCTCTGGAATGATATTCAAGATATCTTTCCTGATATTTTTATTCTTAAGCTCGATGAAGGGAAGATTGTAGTATTTAGCGGCAGACTCGTAAAGAATGCGTGGAGACAAGACTTTTTGGTTCAAAAGAAACTCCTCCAAGCTCTCATCCCGTTTACGAGCCCGGTCCGTAAAAGTTTTGATTTCTTTCTCCCCAAGGATCTTGTTCTGTTTCAAGATTTCCTCAAAGTCTTTGTGGTTGATCATATGCCATATTATACCATAAATCCAAATTCGGGCGCAAACAAAAAAACCTCTGGATGGAACAGTGGTTTTTAGTCTTGGCAATGTTTTTTAGTTTCAGGCTCGGGAAGGGAAGCTTCCTGGTAGACTTTAATGATTTTTTTTGCAATATTATCCCAGTTGTATGCAAGATCAACATGCTTTTTGGCTTTTATGGCCATTGTTCTGATAAGTTTGGGATTTTTTAAAGAAAAAGCCAGTTGTTTTTTTAAATCATTAGAGTTTTTGTTTTTAAATCTAAGTCCTAGACTGCCTATGATTTCCATATTTTCCTCAATATCGCTGGAAATCACTGGTAGGCCGTAGGAAATAGCTTCCAGCAGGGCAATGGATAATCCCTCGGCTTCAGAAGGTTGGATAAACAAAAAGGCGTTTTCAAACAAAGTTCTTAAATCCGCTTTTTCCTTCTGGCCGGTAAAAATAATGTTTTTGTTGTCTTTAGCCAGGATTTTAAGGTAATCTGCATAGTCATTAGTTTTGGCGCTAGCGCCTACGATGACTAATTTCTTTTTAGTTTTAATCTTGTTGAAAGCTCTAATTAAAGTATGGATGCCTTTGTGCCTGACTAAGCGGGAGACGACCAGGAAATAATTGTTTTTTGTCAGTTTGCATTCTGTCAAAATATTGCTTTTAGTCTTGGATCTGTCAATAGTCACGCCGTTAGGGATGTAGATCGCCGCGCATTTATTGAATTGGCAATATTTTTTCAAGGTCTTGGAAACCGCAATTGTCCTATGCGGGAAGTGGCAGATAGTCCATTCGCCCAGTCTTAAAAACAATCTGCTGAAAGGACCCCATTTCTGGTGCTGTCGGTCGATGCAGTGGAAAGTGGCCACTACTTTAGTTTTAGGTTTGAAAATTCTGGGAATCCAGGAAAGCAGGGAAGGGCCCACGCCGTGGTAGTGGATGATATCGTAATCCTGGAATAAAGCATGGAGAGTGGAAAAAAAGGTGTGGGTAATGGCATCCAGACGCTTGGTGTTGATGGAAGGCAGATTGATTAATCTGACGCTTTGGAAATTTTTGTTATGGTTTTTAGTATAGTGAGGCCGGCAGTAAACAACCGCGTTCAAGCCGGCTTTAGCCAGTCTGATACTAAGCTCTTGGACATGCTTTTCAATCCCGCCTTGAGCAGTTGGGATCCCCTTTTGTCCAATGAATGCGATTTTCATCTTTTTCTTCATACAGGTGTATTATACCACTAATCCAAAACAAAAACCTCCGATCATCTCGGAGGTTTCTGCTTTAAGCTTGGTAAGCTTTTTTGAGCTTTAATTCTGGAATTAGGATGTCTTCGTAAACTCCGATGGTTTGTTTGACAATCTTTTTCCAGTCATATTCTTTATCTACGTGCTGTTTGGCTTTCTTAGCCAGAGTTTTGATTTTTCCCGGATTCTTCAAGGCGAAGTCCAGCTGTTTAGATAGGTCCTTAACGCTCTTGTTTCTGAATTTCAGTCCGAAGTTTTGGATGACTTCCAGATTTTCCTCGATGTCGCTGGCAATAGTCGGAATGCCGTAGGCTAGTCCTTCCAGTAAAGCGATGGACAACCCTTCAGCCTCAGAAGGCTGGACGAATAGATAAGCATTGTCGAAAAGAGTCTTTAAATCACCTTTTTCTTTCTGTCCGGTAAAGACAACGTTTTTGTTGTTTTTAGCCAGCTTCTGGATGTAGGAAGCATAATCATCGGTATTGGCGCTAGCGCCCACGATGACTAGTTTCTTTTTAGTTTTAACTTTATTGTAAGCCTTAATCAAAGTATGGATGCCTTTATGTTTGACCAGTCTGGAAACAAGCAAAACGTATTCATCTTTGTCCAGCCCGTATTCTTTAAGAATATTGCTTTCAGCCTTGGCTTTTTCAATCTGCACGCCATTGGGAATATAGATGGAATTATGGTCGAATCTGTATTTGCAATATTTCTTCAAAGTTTGGGAAACCACGATGGTTTCGTGAGGGAAGTGGCAGGCGGTCCATTCGCCGATGCCTAAGAAGGTTCTGGCGATTAGGCCCCACTTCTGGTGCCTCTTGTCTATGCAGTGGAAAGTAGCAATGACTTTAGTGTTAGGCTTGAAGATCCTGGGGATCCAGGCAAGCAGGGAAGGGCCTACGCCGTGGTAGTGGATGATATCATAATCCTGAAACAGAGCATGGATGGAAGCAATGAGAGTATGGGAAATAGCATCCAAATTTTTAGTGTTAATGGAAGGCAGATTAACAATCTTTACGCCCTCGAACTTTTCATTATGATTACCAGTATAATGCGGTCTGGAGTAGACAGTGACGTCTAAGCCGGCTTTAGCCAATCTAGTGCTAAGCTCTTGAACGTGTTTTTCGATTCCGCCCTGTTTGGTGGGAATCCCTTTTTGTCCGATTAAAGCGATTTTCATAATTTTTTGTTTAATATATCATTATAGCAAGGAATAGGTATTTTGTCAAGTATTTAAGGGGTATTTGAATTTGTTTTGTGTAAATTTAGTTGTTTTGGTAATTTTTTTGGAGAAATTGAAAAGCGGCTCTAGTCAGTACACGATGTACTTTTTGAGTCGCTTTTGTTTTTCGTAAGCCCGCGGCGGGCTTGTTATTGGACCGTCACCTGGAAGGCGACGTTCCCGTTTGCGTCCGCGACGCGGGTGGCAACGAGTCCACCGTTGAACGAAACCGTTGCGGGGTTCACGTAACCGTCATTGCCAATCGTGGCGTTGGTTACAAGTTCGAACCGCAGGGTCTTGTTCAGGCTTGAGCGGAATTTTGTGAGCGTTCCGGAGGCGGTGCCGTTTGTGACCGCGAATGTCTCGCGTTCAATCCACGGGGCCGTGCCGGAGAGCTGGTAGATTTCCAGCCCGATCACGCTGCTTGTTCCCCCAGTGAACGTTGCCGTCATACTGATGCCAGACCACGTTAGGACGATGTTGATTGGATTGTCGGCCGCCCGCGCGCACGCCCC
>CAYIIA010000033.1:0-8344 GCA_964363385.1 uncultured Gammaproteobacteria bacterium | reverse complement strand
TAGATTTGAAGTAAAATTAGGGAGATTACAATTAATTGGAAACCAATTTAAACAGCGTCAACTGGCCGACACACACCTCCGACATCCTAAAACTTTCCCTGAAGTACCCGACGGATTGGACTAAAAAGGAAACCTTGAAATCATTAATCCTGACGGCTCCGGGAAAATTGCCGTCTCAGATGACTATTACCAGCTATCCAAGCAAACTGACCTTGGAAAAATGGTTCTTGGAAAACAAGCCGGAAGGAGACTATGCGCAGACAACGATCGTTTTAAACAGGCTCAGCGGAATCAAATATTCTTCGGACCAAGAAAAAGATCTTTCCTATTTTGTTTATCTGAAAAACAATGATACGATTCTGGAAATAAAAGCCGAGGCAAAGGAAGGCCGAAACCTTTACGAACCTGTCTTTGATCAGATCCTAAAAACCATCAATTTTACTAAATAACGTATGAAGAAAAAGGAATTTAAAGCTGTTGAAGAAAAACCTCTCGAACTTGCCAACGTCAGTGATCGGCTTATCAGCGACGAGGTCCAGCAAAGCTACTTGGATTACGCCATGTCAGTCATTGTTTCCCGCGCTCTGCCGGATGTGCGGGACGGCTTGAAACCGGTCCATCGCCGGGTGCTTTATGCAATGTGGGACATCGGCCTGAAAGCTAACGCCAAATTCAGGAAATCCGCCAATGTGGTCGGTGAAGTCATGGCTAAATACCATCCTCATGGAGATACCGCCATCTATGACACTATGGTCAGAATGGCTCAGGATTTCTCTCTAAGATACCCTTTGGTCAACGGCCAAGGAAACTTCGGCTCAATGGACGGAGATAGCGCGGCGGCTATGAGATACTGTGTTTCCGGCGATACCCTGATCCTAACCGACCAAGGCATCATGCCGATTGAAAAAATCTCCGCTGAAACGGAAGCTGACATCGATCTGCGAGTCCTTAACTACCAAGGCTTGGAAAAAAAAGCGGTTAAATTCTTTAATTCCGGCAAGCACGACGTCATTCATCTCGCTACACAGACTGGCTATGAATTAAAAGGCACGGCCAACCATCCTTTGCTAACCTGGAGGTTGAATGAATTCGGCCAACCGGATTTTAATTGGAAGCTTTTGGGAGACATTGCCGTCGAGGATTATGTGCTGATCAACCGCAAGTTTTCCCTTTTCAATGAAAAGGACGTTTCTTTGAACAAATACCATCCGCCAAAAAACAAAAAGCAAAAAGATGTTTCTTTGCCGGAAAAAATGGATGGCGATCTCGCTTTCCTTTTGGGCGCTTTAACTTCGGAAGGCAGCCTGCACCAAGGCCAGATCCTTTTCTGCAACCAAGATCCGATTTTCTACCGCCGAGTCAAGGAAATCATCCTTAAAAAATTCAAGGGTGTTTCCCTCTATGAAAACAAAATCGCTGGCAACTGCCAGCAACTCAGCCTTTACCACCAACGAGCCGTCAAATTCCTGCACAATATCGGGTTATCGGCGGAAAAATCAGACCGCAAAGAAATCCCTTTCTCGGTCTTGCTTTCTTCCGATCAATCACTGAAGCAATTCTTGATTTCCCTGTTTGAAGGCGATGGTTCTGTCGGAGACAGAAAAGACAAACGCCATCACGGCCGATCCATTGAATTGACTTACAATTCAAAAAGCAAGATTCTGATCAGGCAGTTAAAGACCGTTCTTCTTAATTTCGGCGTCATCACCACCTCTCCCTACACTGACAAAAGAAGCGGTTGTTTCAAACTGATCGTTTCCGGCGCCAACAATATCGCCAAATTTAAAAAAGAGTTGGGTTTCTTTTCCAAAAGAAAAAAAGGGGTCCTGGCTTCCGTGGACAGGCTGAACAAAGACCGGATGAGCAAGTCAGATTCCATTCCTTACCTTAATAATTATTTAAGGAGCAATTACCATCATTCCTTCATTAAAAGGAATAACTTCGACCGTTATAATAATTTAACTGAAAACCGCCAAAAACTGCGGACTATTTTAAACAACCGCGACCAGAAGATGATTGCTTGGCTTTTGAAGAACGAGTTCTTTTTCGACCGGGTCAAAACCTTGGAAAAATCCAAAGAAAAAGAATCCGTCTACTCGATCAAGGTGGATAGTTCCTGCCATTCCTTCATTGCCAACGGGTTTGTCAACCACAACACGGAAGCTAAACTCGCCACCATTGCCGAAGAGATGATGTTTGATATCGACAAAAACACGGTGGACTTCATTCCTAACTATGACGGCGCCCATCTTGAACCAAGAGTGTTGCCGGCCAAACTGCCCAATCTTCTAATCAACGGCACTCAAGGCATTGCGGTCGGCATGGCGACTAATGTGCCCCCGCATAATCTGGGCGAAATCATTGACGGCACCATACACCTCATGGATAATCCGGATTGCGAAGTGGATGACCTGATGAAATTCGTCAAAGGGCCGGATTTCCCGACGGGCGGGATCATCTATAACACCAAAGATATTAAACAAGCTTTTGCGACCGGCCGAGGCGGAGTTGTCTGCCGAGCCAAAACGGATATTGAAGAAAACAAAAATGGTTTCCAAATCGTGGTTACGGAGGTAGTTTACCAAACCAACAAATCCACCCTCTTGGAAAAGATTGCGGAACTGGTGAAAGACAAAAAGATCGAGGGGATCAGGGATTTAAGGGATGAATCCAATAAGGATGGCGTCAGGATCGTCATTGAACTTAAAAAGGACGCCTATCCTAAAAAGATCCTCAATCAACTCTTCAAGCATACAGCTCTTCAATCTTCTTTCCATTTCAATATTCTGGCTTTAGTCGACGGCATCCAGCCTCGTGTCCTTAATCTTAAAACCGTTTTGGAAGAATACATCAAACACCGCCAGGAAGTGGTCAGGAGAAGAACCTTGTTTGACTTGGAGAAAGCCAAGGATCGGGCGCACATCTTGGAAGGTCTGGTTTTGGCGCTGGCCAAAATCGATTCAGTCATTGAAACGATCAAAAAATCCAAAGATCGGGAGGATGCCAAAAATAATTTAATCAAGAAATTCAAGTTGAGTGAAAGGCAAGCAGTGGCTATCTTGGAAATGAAGCTTCAACAGCTGGCTAATTTGGAGAGGCTCAAGGTAGAGGCGGAATTAAAAGAAAAACAGAAATTAATCAAAGAGCTGGAGGCAATTCTTAAATCTCCGGCTAAGATACTCTCCCTTATTAAAGAAGATCTTCTGGTTATACGGGAAAAATACGCCCAGCCCAGAAGGACTCAAATCGTGTCCCATGGCGTGGACAGCTTCAGTATGGAAGATCTGGTGCCTAACGAAGAGATGGTGGTTATGGTTACCAATGACGGATACATCAAAAGATTGCCGCCGGATACCTTTAAAAAACAGGGTCGGGGAGGCAAGGGTGTCATTGGATTGACGACTAAAGAAGAAGATATGGTGGAACACTGCTTCCTGGCCTCCACTCATTCAGACATTCTGTTCTTCACAACCAGAGGCCGAGCCTTCCAACTCAAAGGCTATGATATCCCGGCCGCATCCCGCGTGGCTAAAGGACAGGCTTTGGTTAATTTCCTGCAATTGGCGCCTAACGAAAAAGTTTCGGCTCTTTTGCCTAACACGGAAATGGAAAATGACAAATATATCACCATGGTGACTAACAAAGGGACTGTTAAAAAGATTGCCATCGACGATATCAAGAATGTCAGAAGATCCGGACTCATCGCCCTAAAGCTCAAAGACGGCGACAATTTGGAATGGGTCAAACCGTCGAAAGGAAACGAAAATATTATTTTAGTGACGGCTAACGGCCAGGCCATCCGATTTAAAGAAGAAAATGTCAGGCCCATGGGCCGAACGGCTTCCGGCGTCAGAGGCATTAAGATTAAAAGCGGGGATGAGGTGGTGGGTATGGATGTCTTTGATCCTAAATCAGACAAAACTGCCGCTCTTCTAGTAATCATGAAGAATGGTTTCGGCAAACAGACCAAATTAAATTCATACAAGATCCAAGGGAGAGGCGGAAGCGGCATCAAGACCGCTAAGATCACTTCCAAGACAGGAAAAATCGTTTCCGGCAGAGTCGTTTACGGCGACGATCACGATCTAATGATCATTTCCACCAAAGGACAAGTGATCCGTCTGTCTGCTAAAGAAGTCAATACTTTAGGCCGTGACACTCAAGGCGTAAGAGTGATGAGATTTAAAGACGAAGGAGATACAGTGGCTAATGTGACTTTGGTTTAATCATAATTAAATATATGGCTTTAAAATTCACTACTCGCGAAGGGGAGCCGGTTGACGAAAATCCAAGACCGGAGAATAATGATGAGCTGCTAAGGAAGAAAATGGAAGAGGACGGCATTGAAGCGTATGAAATTTCAAAAAAACTTGAGCCACAGGAAAAAAAAGCCGCCTAACGTCAAAACACCGTGTCTAACACGGTGTTTTTTTGATATAATAGGAACATGACCTACCTCTTGTTTTTCTTAGGCTTCATTCTTTTAATCAAAGGCGCCGACGTCTTAATTGACGGCGCTTCCGCCTTTGCCAAAAGATTCAAGATCACCAATATAGTCATCGGGTTGACAATCGTAGCTTTCGGCACCTCCATGCCGGAATTTTTCATCAATCTCGTCTCCAACCTGCGCGGCTCTTCCGATCTGGCCGCAGGCAATATCATCGGAGCCTGCATTGCCAATATTTTCCTTATCAGCGGCCTGGCTGCTCTGATCCATCCTGTTAAAATTAACGGCCATAAAATTTGGAAGGAACTTCTTTTAGGCCTAGCCGCCATTATTGCTTTGTTCATCCTCCTAAACGATTTCTGGCTCAACAATCCTTCTTTTTTAGGACGAATGGACGGGATCATCCTGGTTATTTTCTTTTTTGGTTTTTTGTATTATGTCATTGGCGTCAGGAAAGCTAAAAAAGAAAACCACGGCCAAGCGCCTGACTTCCATCCTTTAATTTCCATCATATATATTATTGTCGGCGTTTTGGGATTAGGCATAGGCGGACACCTGGTAGTGGCCAACGCCGTTAAAATCGCCCGGGAGTTTGGATTAAGCCAGACTCTGATCGCTCTGACCGTTATCTCTCTCGGCACCACTTTGCCTGAATTAGTTACAGCCCTTATCGCCACTATTAAGAAAAAAGCGGGCTTGGCGATCGGCAATATCATCGGCTCCATAATCTTCAACGTCGCCTTCATCTTGGGCCTTAACGCCATCATCAAACCGATTCCTTTTAATCCGGATTTTAATTCGGATCTTCTAGTGGCTGTGGTCGGAATCATTATCCTCATTTTTTTCGTGGTCAACGGCCGGAAACCGAAAACTATCAGTCGATTCGAAGGCGCTTTGCTTTTTCTCGGTTATCTAGGCTACCTAATTTTTGTCTTCTTCCGGGGATGATCTCTTTCCATATTTTTTCCAAAGAAAATAACCCAGGATGCCGGAAATTGGCGGAATGACAAGCCACCAATATTTTTTTACCGGTGTTTCTATTTCGGTGGAAGTAGAAATTGAAATTAACGGCGTAGAAGAAGCTGTTTCTCCTTTTACTGCTCCAACAACCATATCCTCCTGGCTTCGAGGCAAAATTCTAATCTTTCCTGAAGCCGTGGAAACAATGCCGGTTACCGTCAGCCAATTCCCTTCCTTGATCTCGGATATCTTTATGCCAGCGCTGCTTTTAGCAAAGACCTCTATTTCAGAAAAACCGTCATCCAAATAAATGGAGCTGTTCTTTTTTTCCATCACCTCTCCAGACACCTTGACTAGACAACTAGGATACTGTTCTGCTTCAGTAACCGCTATTTCTTCCGGCCCAAAACTTTTTTTCTTTAAAATCTTAATATCTTCTTTTAAAGAAATCTTTAATCTTCTTTCTCCCTGGATTTCCGACCATGTTCCAGTGACAGAAATCTCGTCTCCTACTCTCAGATCCGGGAATTCTTTCCTAAAAGAATACACCTGGAAACAAGGATCAGTGACATAAAAAATCTGGGCGCCCAAAACTCCGGGAAGAACGGAAACAATTCCCTGGACCGTAGCCTTGTCGTCATTTACAGCGGTTGTTTTTTTGATTTCAATCTTTGTTTCCGGCAGATCATTCGCTATTACGGCATTTTTTTCAACTACCGCTTCAACCGGATCTGAGACAATCTCTTCCTCGTCCGCTTCTTCAACCACCATGGCTAAATTAGGCTGGCTCTTAGTCGGCACCAGGCTCAAAGCAAAATCATTTTTGTCATTATCCAAGTCCAGGCCATCCACTTTTCTTCCCACCGACCCGCCCTTGTCTGGAATTGCGGCATTGTCTTCAATATTGCCGTCATCCCAGCCGCCATAACTTACACTGTCCATAATATTTCCATTCTTGTCCTTTAGAACAATCCCGTCTCCGCTGTTATTCAGCTTAGACGAAGACAGTTCAAAAACTAAAAAACCATTAGATGGAATTGTCCCGCCCAATTCCGCAATCTTCCCGACACCGTCAAAAATCTTCCAGGAAGTTAAATCCACGGGAACATTATTGGTATTGTAAAGCTCAATCCATTCTTTGGCGCCGGTAAGAGGGTCTGATGTAAATTCATTAATCGTCACTTTCAAGGAGGTTTCTAAAATGGCGCTGGCTTGCAAAGCGCTAGCAGCTGCGGGACAAGTTGCAACCGGACACGCACAGGGCGTAGAAGTAGCTACGGGCGGAGTAGAGGTAGCTAAGGGAGGGGTAGTGGTGGCAAATGGAGGCGTAGAAGTATTAAATGGATCCGTGGTAGTCGGCGTAGAAGAAGAAATAAAATTACTGTTAACCATGCCCGGAGTGCTGGAAGACAAATGCGGTTGCCAGTTTAAAGAAGTATAATCATTGAGCCAAGGATCTTTTCTTTCCAAAGAAAAATCCGGGGAAGCCAGGTACATAAAAGACTCCGCTGTGCTTGAGGCGCTGCTAGAAACACGAAGTTCGATCTGTTCTCCATCTGAATTCAAGACGCTCCAAGCGCTGTCTATGACCAACCCGGAAAAATCCGGGTAATCCAATGCAAAATTATTCGCATTCTGAGCGATGATGGCATATTTTCCTGAAGCTAAGACTAGATTTTCTCCTTGAAACAAACTCAAGCCGTGATTAACCCCGCCTTCAAAAAACTTCCAGCCGGAAAGATCTGCTGGGTCTTCCCCTCGATTGAAAATCTCAATCCATTCGTGGTCGCTCGGTTCAAAAGCGCCGATTTCATTGATAATAATGTCTGTGGTCGTCGCTTTGACAGCCGAAAAGCAAATAATCGCCGTTAAACTGAATATTGCCAGCCAAATAACTTTCATTTTTTTGTATTTCATTTTTTCAAATTATTAATTATATTTTGAATTATACTCAAACGCTGTTAAAGATTTCCTAAAAGATAAATCCGGAATTTTAGAGATATTTTAATTGACAAAGTCCCTCCTTTTTTCTATCTTTAAACCAGAGCCGAGATGGCGAAATTGGTAGACGCGCCAGCCTTAGGAGCTGGTAGGGCAACCTGTGGGAGTTCGAGTCTCCCTCTCGGCATTAAAAAAACAACTTTTAATCGGGAGTTGTTTCGTGGTATAATGAATGCAATCTGATATCTAAACCATCTCCCATGCCCGTTCCTCAAATCTACCGCAAACCGTCTAAAACCGCCCGGTGGTTGGTTGACCGCGGCATTGTCCGGACGGAAAGACAGGCAAATTATGTTTTAATCGCCATTACTATCGTATTTGTGGCTGTTTCCATATTCTTGTTTTTTAAAGACAACCTTAAAAGAACAGGGGTTGAAATAAATACAAATCCAGGAATTAAAGAAACATACATTCCCAGCTAAATTATATGGAAGAAGAAAAGGGTTTTACTTTGGTTGAGGTCTTGGTGGTTATATCCATTATCATGCTTTTATCCAGTATTGCCTTTACTTCTTTTAAATCTATCCGTTCCAAAGCACGCGATGCGCAAAGAATAGTGGAGATTAAACAGCTTCAGACTGCGCTGGAGCTTTATTACGAAAAAAACGGGCACTATCCAGTCTCAAGAAATTGTGGAGCGCCCGCTCCCTATGCTTATTGGTGCACTAGCCTGCAAAGCTTAATCCCTGAAAGCGGCCGATGGATAAAAAATTACGGGTCCGTCGCCATGGAAGGCTACCTATCGCACGATCCTCTTGATCCGCTTCAGAAAGAGCCTCTTGTATTCCGGTCCCTCACAGCAAACACCAATGTTATTCTCTATTATGCACCCACCGGCGGACAATCATACATGCTTGCCTTCGGCTTGGAAAATAATCCGCCACCTCAACTGCAGAATCTTTATCCTGTCACTCCCTGCCGCAGCATTCCCATTAG
>CAYIIA010000032.1:0-8360 GCA_964363385.1 uncultured Gammaproteobacteria bacterium | reverse complement strand
CATTGCCACCTTCTTTCCGGTCTCTTGGATCTTTCTGACTTCATTAGCTTTGTCTTCGGGCAGAACTTCAGCCAACACATTAACGATTCCAACTTGTTTGGCGATAGCTTCCGCTGTGCGCCGATTATCGCCGGTAATCATATAGACTTCGATGCCCCGCTTCTGCAATTTTTGGACTGCCTCCAAAGAACTGTGTTTTAAGGTATCAGCAACAGCGATTAGTCCCAAAACTTCTTTTTCATCGGCCAGGATCATCACGGTCTTGCCGGCTTCTTCAAGTTTGCGGATTTTTCTCTCCGCTTTATCTACGTCCAAATTCAATTTGTCGCTGATCAGCTTCCTGTTGCCTAAATAGTATTTATGATTGTCCGCTTCCCCTTCGACTCCGTGTCCGGGGATGGCTTTGAAATTCAAAACTTGAGGGACGTTAATGGATTCTTCTTCAGCGTGTTTGACAATCGCCTCGGCCAAAGGATGTTCAGAGAGTTTCTCCAGACCGCCGGCCAGAGAAGCGATTTCCTCTTCATCCAAAGAAGAAAGGCTGACGATATCCGTCACTTCCGGCTTGCCATTAGTGTGTGTGCCGGTCTTGTCAAAAACAATGGCCTTTATCTTATTAGCCGCCGCCAATGGTTCTCCGCCTTTAATCAGAACGCCATACTCAGCGCCTTTGCCTGTGCCGACCATAATGGCTGTCGGCGTGGCTAAGCCTAAAGCGCAGGGACAGGCGATGACGATTACGGAAATGAGCGCCATAAGAGCGAAGGAAAGGCCGGCGCCCAAGAAGAAAAACCAAATTACGAAAGTCAAAGCCGCTAAGACCAGGATGATCGGGACAAACCAGGCGGAAATCTTGTCGGCCATGGCCTGAATCGGGGCCTTGGAACCTTGGGCCTCTTCGATCAAACGGATGATTTGGGCAAGAGCTGTTTCATTGCCCACTCTGGTCGCTTCAAATTCAAAGCTGCCATGCTTGTTAATGGACGCGCCGATGACTTTGTCGCCGATGTTTTTTTCCACCGGAATGCTCTCGCCCGTAAGCATTGACTCATCGACTGCGGATCGGCCCTTGACAATAACGCCGTCAACCGGAATCTTCTCGCCCGGCCTAACTAAGACAATATCGCCGTTTTTAACCTGGTCGATTGGAATGTCGATCGTTTCCCCGCCCTTGACGATTCTGGCTGTCTTAGGCTGCAAGCCCATGAGTTTTTTGATTGCTTCGGAAGTCTTGCCTTTAGTCTTGGTCTCCAGCCATTTGCCCAAGATCACAAAGGTAATCAAGAAGGCGGCGGTTTCAAAATACAACTCAGGAATTTTCTCGCCATTAAGACCGATCACCGATCCGTTTCTGATCACATAGCTTATAAACTGCCCCAAGCTATAAAAGAATGCCGTGCTGGTGCCGATCGCGATCAAGCTGTCCATATTGAACGTCTTCATCTTCAGACTGCTCCACATGCCTTTATAAAACCCGGCTCCGATCACGAACTGGACGGGGATAGTCAGAATCAAGGAAATTATCCCGATATAAGGCATCAATAGATCCCTCACAGGCATGAATTTAAAGAAATCAAAAAGCATGAAATAAAGCATCGGCAGACTCAAAATAAAGGCCGCTAAAAACTTCAACCAATACCCCTTGATTTCCTTTTCTTTCCTTTTTCTCTCGGCCTCCGGATCGGCGTTGTCAGCCACTTCCGCTTTGTAACCGGCGGCTTTAACTGCGGAAATCAGATCATTAACCGTTGCTTTGGAAGGATCATATATTGCTCTGGCTTTTTCCGCCGTAAAATTTACATTCACTTCCCTTACTCCGGGAACTTTCAACAGATTTTTCTCGATGATCCTGGCGCATGAAACGCAATGCATGCCGCTTACCACCAGACTGATCGGCTGGCTTTTGATTTTTTCCTGGCCATCAGCCTGCGGTTCGATAATATTCTTTCCGGGCAATTCCTTTCTCCCGGATGCCGGACTGGAATTTTCTTTTGAACCGTCGGAAAACAAACTGAAAATTTGGCCCAGTTTGGATGAGGTGAATAGGTCGCGGATAACAGCTTCAATGTCGTTCCTGCCTTGAGGAATTTCAAATTCTCCCCTTTTTGTGTGGTTCACACTGCCTTTAAGGACCGGTCCCTTGTCTGTCTGGGAAAATTCGCCGTCCGCCACTGCCGAAGACTCCAGACGGATCTTAAAAGGCGCTTCCGAACCGACGATTTTCTTTTCCATAACAATCTCCGGAATCTCTTCTTCCGGAACCTGATGGCCGGAATCATCAATGATCCGTCCTTGGTAACCGGCTTTGGACACAGCTTCAAGAATCCGGCTCTCTTCCACCCTTTCTTCGGCGATCACTTCTCCGTTCCTGCCGTCAAAACTTATTTTGGCCGATTTCACGCCCGGCACATCCATTAATTCCATCTCAATGATTTTTTCGCACGACAAACAATGCATTCCCTCCAATTGCAGTCTTATATTTCTGTCCATATCTTGATTATTATTTATTTAAACTTTTTATTAATTAACTCCCCATAAAAGATAACCCAAAACAATGTTCCAAACCAGGGATCCCAGAGAGAAGGCGGCCAGCAAACCGAAGTAAAAATACAGTTTGGAAAAACCGCTGGTCGGATGGCAACAATCCGGAACTGGACCATCTGCTTCCGGCTGGGAACTTCTTTCAACCTATTTTAAGATTGTTTCCGGATTGATTTTCTGCTCTTCGACATTGAAATCCCCGCTGATCCTGATAACATCAAAAATCTGCTGCTTGGAGATTTTTTTATCTTCGAACTCCAGCCGGATTTCCAAATGCTTATCAATCATCGCCAGCCTTGCTTCTTTTACGCCGTCTAGGGAATTCAAATTGCTTTCAATAATCTTGGGGTCGTTGGAGCTGATCACTCCGGAAATTTTCAGATTTAATTTATTATGCATATGATTTTTAAATTAATGACGCTTTTTTATCAACCTCGGCTAAAGCGCTCGTTATCTCCGCCCAGTCAAGCTCGCGGTCGGATTCAACCGTAGCCAGACCTTCGCTGTTTATGGTCGCCTTAGTTACGCCCGGCAAGCCCTCCAAAGCAACTTTGCTTAATTTCACGCAAGCCTCGCAAGTAATATCGGTGATCCTGAAATTGATCGACATATGGTTAATTTAATTAATTAGTAACAGTAATTACCCCTCTGGGCACGCCCATGGCGCAGGTGATATCGAAATTTCCCTCCTGTTGCGGCGTGAAAGTCATGACCACCTTGGTTCCGCCGGCCAAATATTGCGCGTTATTGTATAATTCCGGAATCATAATTGAACTCATGCACCCTTGTCCGCTTTCTTTAACGTTGATTTCAAACCTTACCGGCACCCCCTTCTTAACTGTGAATTTATTCGGCACAATGTCTTGGGACAGAGTATAATCGGCTTTTATCAGCTGTTCATTGGTTGAGCCGGTTTCCGTTTCAGCGGCGATCAGAGCCAAATTCTTTTTAGGCGCGCCTCCTCCGCAACCGCAACCGCCTGAACTTCCGCATGAACCGGCCGCAGTTCCCGCACTCCGGATCGGAGCGGTGTTGTTTGCTCCTTCTCCCGAAGCAACCACTCTGAACTTTCCCCTGTACATTCCCATGGAACAAGAAAAAGAAAATTCCCCCAGCTCTGTCGGCACGAATTCAATAATATTTTCACCTTTTTTAAGCGATTGATCTATGCCATATTTTGACATGACGATTGAACTGGCGCAACTGAACTGATTAGTCGAGGTGATGATCCATCTCACTTTTTTTCCTTTTTCAACCGTGAATTCATTCGGCGAATATCCGGAACCGCTCTGAGTCATCCTGACTTCCTGGACTTCCGCCGAATCAGCCGAAGCTGCCGAGCCGGCCTTGCCATGAAACAATACCTGGCTGCCGTTGGTGATGTTTAACCAGCCTAACAGAATGACAGCGATGCCTGTGGCCGCAAAAAATATCTTAGCTTTTCTGCCTTTGAAGACAGAGGACAATCCTCCGATCCCTAAAAGCCCCGGCGCTGTTCCTAAAGCGAATAATCCCATGACCAAGGCGCCTTGCAAAAAGCTCCCGGTAGAGACAGCGTATAACTGCATCGCCTGGGTAAAACCGCAAGGCAAGAAAAAAGTCAGGGCGCCGGTGATGAAAGATGCCTTATGGCTGTATTCTTTCTGTTCTTTATTCAAACCTAAAGATTTAGCCAGACCCTTCGGCAAAGCGATGGACTTATCTTTCAGAGCCGGGAATATTTCCACCAGCTTCAGCCCCAGGAATATCATGACTCCGCCTATGACAATGGTCAGCAGGCCAAGAACGCCGGCTGACGGCCTGACTGCCGAACCTACTAGGCCGATCATGCCCCCTAGAAAACCAAAGCCTATGACTCTGCCTAAATTGAAATACAGGTGCGGGACAAATTTCTGCTTGGCCGTGATTTCCGGATGAAGTTCCGCATGGCGCGCCGACAATCCCAAGACCAAACCGCCGACTAAGGCCATGCAAGTGGAGATTCCGGCCACCAAACCGACTGCCAAAACGACTAGCAAGCTCGTGCTTTGAGTATCCACTCCAAGGTTGAAAAGGCCCAGCCATCTGGCAACGACATACAACGCTAAAAGTATGCCGGCGCCTTTCAATAGATTGAGATAATCATCCTTGTCTGTTGAAAACCAAGGCGCTTTGCCTTTCTGCCCGACATCGTAGCCGGCATCTTTTATGGCTTGCTTTATCAGGTCTCCTGCCGGCAGATTTTCTTTGTAAAAAACATCCGCTCGGCCGGTTTTGTGGCTTACCTCTGCTTTACTGACCCCAGGAATCTTCCTTAGGCTGCTTTCCACTAATATCTCGCATGACCGGCAATGCATGCCTTTAATGGGTACCGTGATCTTATTCATAAGGGTTGTTGTTTATTAAGAAATTTTTTATCTTTTAAAGTAAAATAAGCTGGAATATCCCTGTTTTTAACTGCTAATTGAATACCTACTACGAATTGTAGTAGGTATTCAGCTTCTTGTCAAATTAATTTATCCACAGGCTTTACTGCAGATTGCAAACTGACGGATTGGAAGAATCTCCTCGGGCGCAGATCTTCTGGTTATTATGCTGATCGCAAAATAGATTTGAGCCATTATTGCTCAAACCGCAATCGCCATTACTGTGCATTTCAAACGCTTTCGTGCTGTCCGACAAAAAGACAAAAGCGGTTAAAACCACGAGGACCACGGAACACAGGCCGAACAAAAAGCTCGTTTTCCATAACCTGAATTTAGGCGTATATGAACTATCTGAGAGCTTGTTAACCCGCTCTGCCATGACCGAACTGAAAAACGACAGGGATAAACCGTGGCGAAGCAATTGCTTTTCTTCGCTTTCCGACATTTTTAAAAGAGCCCCGGCCAATTTTGACCGGTCAATGGCGCTGGCCATCACCTTCTCATCAGCCGCCAATTCTGAAAAAGTGAAATATTTATCAATGAAAGTCTTTATGCCCGGCACGAAGAAAAAAACGCTTTGGAAATACCTTATGACAAACAACTTCATCGGCTCCCGGGAAATCAAATGATAATGTTCATGTAGTAGCACAGCCTTAAGTTCGTCTTCATGCAATATTTTAATCAAGCCATGAGAAACACATATCTTTGGTTGCCAAAAGCCGAAGCAGAAGACGGCTGGCGCGTCATCTTTTGCTTCCACAATCACTTCCTTGTCTAAATCCAGGCGCAGGACCGCTCTTCTTAATTTTGAAGAATGGCCGGATCTGAGATTATTAAGGTAATAGCCGGTGAATTTCCGGGTTTGGAAAACCAATTTGAGCAGTTTATGAATCGCAAAAAACAAAAACGATAAAATGATCAGGCTGGCGGCGATCAGTGAGCCGAAGATGAACGGATGCATGGCAATCAATTGATTCATCTGCGTGCAGCCGCAAGCTGTCTCAATCTTATGGATCAAGACTCCGGCATACTGATAGACAACCTGGTAGATCCTGAACAATAGGAAAGATAACAGGCCGGAGACAGCTAGAATTATAAAAAACACCTGAATAAAGGCCGTGTCGGATTTCTTTGCTAGGATTTGTCTCATGTTATTTTACCAAATCTCTTAACTTGTCTTTCCATTCAGGTGACCGTTTAGCATCTATAGCTTCAATGGCATCCATAAATTGAGCCACAGCCAAATCGCCGTACTCCTTCATAAAATCTTGGATTATCCTCTTGGAGGCCTGGGAAAGAAAAGACTTTTTGTCTTGTGCCGGCAGATAGACAAAAGCGCCGCTTTTATCCATTTCTCTCTTTAAAATCTTTTTCTCATGTAATCTGGACATGACTGTCATCACCGTGGTATAGGCGATCTTCCTTTTTTTCTCAAGTAAAAACAATACTTCCCGGACAGAAGCCTTTTGGGCGGTCCAGACTATTTCCATAACCTCGGATTCCAAATCACCTAGGATTTTTATGCTGTTTTTAGCCATATAATATCAATCTACCTACTACATTACATAGTATACAAAATTATAAAATGTTTGGCAAGAAATATTATCATTGACAAAAAGACGAAAAAAGGCTAAGATTTTCTTGGAATACTGAAAGCAACCATAATAGGACTTAGTCCGGAAGGAGAGGTTATGTGTGGTCGGTGCGGTTTAAGAACAATGGAAAAGGAACAATCGCAACTTGTCTCCCGGAGAGACGCGGTGCGGACTCGCCGGTGTTTGTACCGGGAGTGGCGGAAGGCGCACAAAGCGCAAGTCGGCGAGGTCAAGAAACTGACGCCCACTCTCGCGAAAGAGATCATGGCGGCGGGCGGACCGACATTCCGCACCCTGGCCGGAAACAAGTGCCGGTGCAACCAGACCGGCGCCGTGATGCCGAGCTCGAAGACCGAGACACACCGCCGGAGGATAGGCGGGATGGCCATGGCGGGGCAGGAGGTGCCAAAAGGGATGGATGCGAAAGCAAAGTCTGAGGCAGAAGAGATAACCGTTACGCTCTTTAAGGGCGTGGTTATTTGCCCTAAATGCGGAAAAGAAAACTTTGTCTGCAACGCCGGCAAAATATCATGTAATTCTTGCCCGGAAACGCTGACCGTGATCTTGCCGATCGAGTACATATCCAGCTACCAAACCAGAGGCAGAGTATTTTGCCCTCACTGCAGCGCCAATAACGTCAAAGAGGTCGGGGAAGTTCGGTGCGATAGCTGTCAATATCCATTCAAGGTGAAAAGTCGGTAGGCACAGCCAACATTACGTCTTTGTCTTTACGGAGCTCAACCGCGGGCTCCGTCATTTTTTTTCCGCAAAAAAGACAGGTTCACCGCCTGTCTCTTCAAATTAAAAGATTAGGATATGAAAGGCAGAAAAACTAAAGACGCTAAAATCATGACTTTAACCAAAATGCTCATGGCCGGACCGACTAGATCTTTTAGCGGATCACCGAACGTATCTCCTACCACCGCTGTCTGAAGAGAAGCTCCCCCATTCTTTTCCACTATTTTCTTAGCATTATCCCAGACGCCTCCGGACACAGCGCAAAAAACAGAAATTAGGAAACTCATGATCAGAGATCCTAAAAGCAAACTAGACAGAAATTCCAAGCCAAACAGTTTGCCTAAAACAATAGGGCCGGCTAAAGAAAGGATGCCTATCAAAACCATGGACATAATTCCAGCTTTAGAAACAAGCCTAGTGACTGAATCATAATCCGTCCTGTTTCCATCCAATTGAGACTTAACTTCATCCGAGACTTTCAAAGCTGAGGCAGTCACTTTCCTTAAAAGCCAAGCACTGGCCATTAAAGGCAAGATTACCCCGGCTAACAGCCCAATAATCCCTTTCATGCTGAAAAAATCCAAACTCATGGAACCGGCTAGATAAACCAACAGAACAAAAGAAATGATTAAGGATGAGACCGAGAGCAAGCCTTTGCTTATGGCCGCCCGGGTATTGCCCATGGCATCCAGGCTAGCAACTATCTCATGGGCTTCCTGGCTCAGCCCAGCCAGCCCAATAATCCCTCCGGCATTGTCCGCTATATGCCCGGCGGTTTCAGAAGCGATGGTTATAACCACGATGGAAAACATGCCCACAACAGCTAAAATAAGGCCGTACATATCCGCCTGCCTGTAAGCCAAATACGTGGCTAAAACCGTAATTACCGAAACAGACACCAAACTTCCCAGACCAATTGTTATTCCTTCAATTAACGTCGGCACTATTCCCTTAGCAGTTTTTTCGGCTAATCTAATCGCCGGCTTCCTTTTCTCGGAAACAAAGCAGGCTATGATGCAAGAGACGGCCAGACCGGCAACAGATCCGGTTAAAACCGGCCAGAATAAATCCAAGTTTTTAG
>CAYIIA010000031.1:0-8419 GCA_964363385.1 uncultured Gammaproteobacteria bacterium | reverse complement strand
AATAGTGGTGGCCGTGGATTTTGAAGAGGTGGTCTCTGGTTCGGAAAAGATCATTGAGCTGGACAAGAAAGTGGTCTGTGAAAGATGTTCGGGCCAGGGAGGGGAGCCGGGTTTTAAGGTAGAGACTTGCAAGACTTGCCGCGGCACTGGAAGAGTGGTTCAGATGCAGAGGACGATTTTGGGTAATTTCCAAACCCAGGCCGTTTGTCCGGAATGTTCCGGCGAGGGCAGGAAGTTTGAAAAGAAATGCCGTGACTGCCGAGGCGCGGGTGTCGCTTACGGCAGAGAGAAGATTAAGATTAAGATCCCTCCGGGCATTGAAGACGGAGAGTCTTTGAAATTATCCGGCAAAGGCGAATTTTCCAAAGATCTTCCCGGAGACTTGTACATCCATGTCCGTGTCAGGCCGAACAAGAATTTCCAAAGGAGAGGGGATGATGTTTTCTCCAGCCACCGGATTTCCTTGAAACAGGCGGTTCTGGGAGGAAAAGTTGAAGTAAAAACCGTAGACGGAGAGGTTAGTTTGAAGATTCCTTCCGGCACGCAGAGTCACACTCAATTCCGTTTGAAAGAAAAAGGCATTCCTCGTTTAAGGAGCCGAGGAAGAGGAGATCATCTGGTGGAAATCATCGTTAAAATTCCGGAGAGCGTAAATCATCGTCAAAAGAAATTTTTTGAGGAAAACAATATATGACCGTTTTTGTCTTAATTGTTTTATTGGTTGTTGTCGTTGTCATTCTGTTTTTTGCTTTCTCCACAGTCTTAGCTATGTTTTTTACCCGAGGCGTGCCGTTCATTTCCACCTCTGCCAGGCTTCATGGCATGATCTTGAAAACGGCGGATATCAAGCCAGGGGAGACAGTGTATGATCTGGGTTGCGGCAAAGCCTCCTTGCTCATTAAAGCCGCTAAGCAAGGCGCTTTGGGGCGGGGTTACGAGATTTCTCTCTGGCCGTATGTCTGGGCGAAATTCAATGTCTGGATTAGTAGAGTCCCGGTCAAGATCCATTTGAAAAATTTTTTCAAGGAAGACTTAAGTAAAGCCGACGTGGTTTTTTGCTACCTTTTCCCGGAAGTCATGGTTAAATTGGAAGATAAATTTGTCAAGGAAATGAAGCCGGGAAGCAGGTTGGTGTCCCATGCTTTCAAATTGCCTAATTTGGAGCCAGCGGAAGTGATCCGGACCAACGAAGATAATCCCGAGTTGGGCAAGATCATGGTTTACCGCTTTTAATTGATTTTTTCTTTGAAAAAGAGTAGAATGCTTTTGTTCGGCCTTATCGTCTAACGGTTAGGACGCATCCCTCTCACGGATGAAATTGGGGTTCGATTCCCCATAGGGCTACAAGTGGGGAATTGGCATGCGCCAAGTCCTTCGGAATATCCGCATTTTATGGCATCAATCCATGCTTGATTTCCTAGGCTGTTTTTGATAAACTTATAACACTGAATAATTAAAAAATTTATGATCAGAAAAATCATCCAGATAGATGAGGATAAGTGCAATGGTTGCGGCAAATGCACGGTCGTGTGCGCGGAAGCGGCCTTGGAATTAGTGAATGGCAAGGCTAAGGTGGTCGGTGATTTCTTGTGCGATGGCATGGGCGCTTGCCTTAACGTCTGCGATGTTGATGCTTTGCATATCGTTGAAAGGGAAACCGATGAATATGATCCAAAGGAAGCCTATGAGAGAGTCAAGAAATTACGGGGCGAAAGCGCGGCGAAAAACGTCCACGGCATCGGGGATGTCTCAACCGAACCGGCCGCTGTCTCTTCGCAACCCCTGGCTTGCGGCTGTCCTGGTACGATGATGCAGGATTTAAGGAATAAGCCTGACACAGGGAATGATAGCGGGATTACCGATCAGAAATCGCAGTTGGGCCAATGGCCGATCGAGTTGCGCTTATTGAATCCCATGGCGCCGTATTTCAAGGATGCTGATTTAGTAGTGGCGGCTGATTGCGCGCCATTTGCTTATGCCAATTTCCATCAGAAGTTTTTGAAAGGCAAGGCTTTGGCGATATTCTGCCCCAAACTGGATGATGATCAGAATGAATATGTCGATCGGTTGGCGGATATTTTCACCCAGAATACTATAAACAGCATTACCATCGTGCATATGGAAGTGCCTTGCTGTTCCGGCATCGAACATGTTGTCAGGCAAGCGCTGGAAAAATCCGGCAAGAGCATTGTTTTAAAAGACTATACCATTTCCATTTCCGGATCATTGATTTAAACAACTATTTTTTTTGATTTATCCGTTGATATGGCATAATGGCGTCAATTAGAAACAACCGCAAATCCATGAAAAAACTCTTAATCATCCTGATCATCCTCCTGTCAGTCATCATTTTGCTTTTAGCTAGCTTAGGCATCTTCGCCTATATCGTATCAAAACCTTTTTTGGATTCAAAATATTCCTTGGACAACCAGGATACGGCTTCGGTTTCCACAGACAAACATCCTTTGCTCAGCGAGAGCCAGGAGGCGATGCTGGAGAAAGTCGGGATAGATCCGGCCAAATTGCCTACGGAAATAACACCGGAAATGCAGACCTGTTTTGTGGATAAATTAGGCCAGGAAAGGGTCGATGAGATAATTAAAGGAGCGGCTCCTGGCGCTTTGGACTTTTTCAAGGCGCAGTCTTGTTTAAGCAAATAAGGAGCTGATATAATCCATCTTGTATGCGCCAATAGGCCTTCCGGGCCGTCCGGGAGGCCTATTTTCTTTGCCCTCTGGACAGATTCTTTGAAGTATGCTATACTGTCTACAGTAAATATTGGGTCGAACCAATCTCTACTGGACATAGTCACTCTAGAAATAAAGTCGAATTTCTAACAACTATGCGAACTAATTCACTTTGTTTCTAATTATGCAAGGTACTATCAAAAAACTGACTGACAAAAACTTCGGTTTCATCAGCCGGGACAACGGGGAAAAAGATCTCTTTTTCCATGCTAACGAGTTAGACGGAATTTCTTTCAGCGACTTGAGAGAAGGCGACATGGTCTCCTTCGAAGTCATTGATTCAGAAAAAGGTCCGGCTGCCGTGAAAGTCAAAAAGATCTAACTTCTTTTTGCCAAAGACCGCCTTTAGGGGCGGTCTTTACGTTTTGGTAAAAACATGGTAGGTTAAGAAGACAAAAGATTTTTGGCCATGGATGCAAAGGAGGATGTATGTTCCAGATATACGACGGAGTAGTGGTGAAAAAAGGCAAGCACAAAGGCCGGAAGGGAATGATCCGGAAATTCACTCGGAGGTGCGGCTATCCGGGCGAATGCGAGGTTGATTTCGGAGACGGCCAAGTCCGCAAGTTCAAGGAGGAGGATTTGGGGAAGGAGGGAGTATGGAATACAGAACAGGAGACAGAGTAATTTTTCGGGAAATTTTGCACAAAGAGAACCGAGAATGACTCCCGTCGTATATCGGCCAAGAAGCAGCCATTTGTCAATCGTCCATACGTATTTGTGGCCATCTCTGGCACGAGGTCGAGTTTTCTGATAGCGTCACGGGCTGGTTGCGGGAAGATGAGATAGAGAATGTGTAAATCACCAACAAAAGAATGGAGGGTAGATCCGTGGAAAGGAAAAGAAGAGTCAAGGCTGGATGGCAAGCCATCTTTCTGGGACCAAACAGAAATAATGCCGATCCGGTGCTTGATCCGTGTCTAGTCCCATACATCGGCCGCACAGTAACAGTTTGCAGAAGGATTTTACAAAGAGGCCATTTCTGGCGTTTTATAGACGTCGGCTGGGAACAAGGCGGTTGGGTGCGAGAAACTGAACTAAAGGCCTTGTAATCTTTCAATCTTCCTCGTTCGTCCCTGGACCAGCCGTTTTGGTCCAGGGCTTTTCAAAATCTAAAAAAAGAGCTACAATGTCCTTAAATTCAACCTAAAAAGAAACATGAAAAAAATCCTTAAAAGCAAGATTTTTTGGCTGGGTTTAGCCATCATTATTATTCTGATCAGTTTTGGTTTTTACCAATTCCAGAAAAACAAGTCTAAAGTGGAATATACCACGGAAACCGTAAAAAGAGGGAGACTGGTTCAGACCGTAACCGCGACCGGCAATGTGGAGTCAGCTCATGAAATAGACTTGAATTTCAAGGCCACGGGCAGATTGGCGTATCTTCCGTACAAAGAAGGATCCAAAGTCAAGGCCGGGCAGGAATTAGCCAGGCTGGAATCCAACGGACTCTCCGCTCTAGTGGAACAGTACCGGGCCAATCTGGCTTCGGCGCAAGCGGA
Organism: uncultured Gammaproteobacteria bacterium; assembly: GCA_964363385.1. GTDB lineage: Bacteria > Patescibacteriota > Patescibacteriia > 2-01-FULL-39-33 > 2-01-FULL-39-33 > CAYIIA01. Next base: position 4,170 of record CAYIIA010000031.1, on the reverse strand, counting down.
TTTTGCCAGAGTCAAAGCCGGCGCTTCCGCCGAAGACGTAAATTACGTCCAGGAGAAACTGGCTAAATCAGAGAATGATCTGGCTAATCTTAAAATGGAAAGCGAAATTCAGATCAAGGCATACCGGGAAAAAGTTTTGGACGCCGTGAATAACTCTCTCTTCACTTCTTCCGTAGCCATAGATAAGGTTTACAACAATCTTATTAACGACAACCTAACGAGTAATTTGCAGGTTAATGACAATAGCCTGGCAAACCAGGTTGAATCCGAATATCACACTCTCAAGAATGATTATGAACAAACTAAAGCTCAATACCAAGCGGCTTACTCCCAAAAGACTAGCGAGACGGTCATCGACTCTGCTTTGCGAGCCAAAACCTTTTTAACTTCACTGAGCTCATTTTTAAATAATGCCTACACTCTGGCGGACAAGATCATTTTAAACACGGCATATCCTCAAGCCACCAAGGATACGATTAAAACAGACGTTAATACCCAGCAGACGGCTAACAACACGGCTTTAATCGCCGTAGAAACCGCTAAGGCTAATTTGGAGAATGCTATTGGCAGTTATGCTTCGGACATCAAGGCGGCGGAGAATACGGTAAGCATCAATGAAGCCGAGCTGGCTTTGAAGCAAGCCGGTCCCCGTAATTTTGAGATCAATTCGGCGCAAGCCAAAGTGGATCAGGCTCGAGCGCAGTTGAATAAAGCTCTGGCGGATTTGAATGACTATGTCATCAGGGCGCCCATTGACGGCACCATTACTAAAACTAACTTTAATCTAGGCGAACAGACCAGTCTTTCCGAGCCGGTCATAAAGATGCTGAGTCCGGAAAAGTTCGAGATCAAAGTGGATATTCCTGAATCCGATGTGGCGAAAATAAAATTGGGAGACCGGGCGGTCATTGAACTGGACGCTTTCGGTTCAGACCGGCTTTTCTTCGGCAAGATTTCTTTTGTGGAACCAGCTAAGACCGTCATCCAAGACGTGGTGTATTACAAGACCACTATAAGTTTTGATGAAAACAACGGCAATGAACAGTTGAAATCCGGCATGACGGCGGATGTGACCGTGACCACCGCCGAAAAAGAAGACGTATTATACGTCTCGCAGAGAGCCGTGAGGATAAGGGAAACGATCTTAGGCGAGGTGCCGGAAAAATACGCCGAGATCTTGATAAATAATACCGTAGAGGAGAAAACTGTCGTGGCCGGCCTTCGGGCGGACAATGGACTGGTGGAAGTGATCTCCGGCTTGATTGAAGGCGATTTAGTCGTTACTTTTAAAAAGAATGGCAAATAATATTTTAATTGAAATCAAGGATTTAAAGAAAGATTACGTCAATGACGAAGTTGTGACTAAGGTCCTTCATGGCGTTTCTTTCTCCATTACCGAAGGTGAGTTCGTTGCAATCATGGGGCCTTCGGGATCCGGCAAATCCACCTTGATGCATATTCTTGGTTTTCTAGACACCTTGACCGATGGCCGGTTCATTTTTAAAGGCAAGGATGCGAGCAATCTGACCGAAGACCAGCTGGCTAAGATCAGGAATGAAGAGGTGGGTTTTGTCTTCCAATCCTTTAATCTCTTGCCTAAAACCTCGGTCTTTGACAACGTCAAGCTTCCTCTGATCTACAGCAAGATCAAAGACCAGAAGAGCGTGGTGGAAAAAGCCATCAAGGCGGTCGGCCTGCTCCACCGGTCAAAGAATTTTTCCAACCAATTGTCCGGCGGAGAAAAACAGAGAGTGGCCATTGCCAGAGCGTTGGTGACCAATCCCAGCGTCATTTTTGCGGATGAACCCACTGGGAATCTAGACAGCAAATCCGGACAAGCCATTATGGAGATTCTGGAAGACTTGAATGACCAGGGGCATACCATTATTTTAGTCACTCACGAACAGGATACGGCTCGCCATGCCAAGAGGATTATTAAAATAAATGACGGACTGATCACGGAAGATTACATTATTGAAGAGAGGCGTCGCGCCAAGGACGGGGAATTAAGGAAATAATTATGAATCTTTTAGACACTCTTAAGCTGTCTTTGTCGGTTTTGAAATCAAACAAGACCAGGAGTTTTCTGACCGGTTTGGGGATTATCATCGGGATCGCTTCGGTGATCATCATCATCTCAGTCGGCGCCGGCGCCCAGAGCCTCATCATCAACCAATTGAATTCCGTAGGCACTAATTTGGTAGGGATCCTGCCGGGCGCTTCGCAGAAGAACGGCCCTCCGGCCAGTGTCATGGGAATCGTGGTTACCACCTTGAAGTATGAAGACGCTTTGGCGATCGCCAAAGAAGTGAAAAACGTGGAAGCCGTGACTTCGTATAACTCCGGTGTCGGCACGGCCAGCTACCAAAACATAAAGACAGATACGACTTTTTACGGCGTGATGAGCGATTATCCCGGCGTGGAAAACGCGGAGATCGAACTCGGCCGTTTTTTCAGCCTTGAAGAAGAAAAGAATAATTCCAGGACCGCAATCATAGGCTACCAGGTCTGGCAGGATCTTTTCAATGATCAGGATCCGATCGGGAAGAAGATAAAACTTAAAAAAGAATTTTTTGAAGTCATCGGGGTGATGAAAAAAAGAGGTTCGGCCGGATTTGAAAACCAGGACGACCAGATTCTAATCCCGGTTTCCACTGCCCAAAATATTATGTTCGGCCTGGATTATGTCAATATCATCAGAGCCAAGATCAATAATGTGGATAATATCGATCAGGCTAAGGAAGAGATAACTCTGTTGCTTCGGGATCGTCACAAAGTTGAAGGCGGGAACGATGATTTCATGATCAGCAGCACCAAGGATTCCATCGCTATCTTGACTAAGATCACGGACGCCTTGAAATTTTTCTTGGCCGCTATCGCCGCCATTTCCTTGCTTGTCGGCGGTGTCGGCATTATGAATGTCATGCTAGCCTCGGTCAATGAAAGGATCAGGGAAATCGGATTAAGGAAAGCCGTAGGCGCCCAGTCCCGGCACATCATGACCCAATTTGTTCTGGAATCGATCGCCATTACGTTAATCGGCGGCGTCATCGGCATATTCTTGGGCGTAATTGTTTCCGCCCTCATTGCTTTCATTGCCCGTTACCTGGGTTACCAGTGGGATCTGGTGGTCAGTCCGCTCTCCATAATCCTGGGCGTAGGCGTTTCTCTGATTGTAGGTTTGGCCTTTGGTTTGTATCCGGCCAGGAAAGCCTCTAAATTGGATCCAATTGAAGCCTTAAGATACGAATAATGATTATTCTACCTCTAAAACTGGCATGGCAATCCCTTTCCGCCAACAAAGGCCGGACAGCCTTGACAATCTTGGGAATTACCATCGGGATCGCGGCCGTCATCATGGTGATGTCCGCCGGAGAGAGCATCAAGGGATTGGTTTTGGGAGAGATAGAGGCTTTCGGTTCCAATTTCATCCAGACTGAAGTCAAAGTGCCGTCAACCGCAAAAAATTCCTCGGCTAATGCGGTGGGGATTGCTAAAGGCATCCAAATTACGACTTTGAAACTGGAAGACGCAGAAGCCATAGGGAGATTGTCTAATGTGGATGATTATTACGCCGGCGTTTTAGGCCAGAAGGTTGTTTCGTATTTGGATCAGAACAAGACTACGAATATCTTTGCGGTTTCCGCCTCTGCAATTGAAATAGACCAGAGGTCAGAGATTGATTCGGGCCGGTTTTTCACGGATGAAGAAGACAAGAGTTTGGCCAAGGCTGTAGTGTTGGGCAGCCAGGCCGCCACGGATCTTTTCGGCGGCCAGAATCCGGTCGGACAGAGCGTGAAGATCGGGAAACAAAAATTCAATGTCATCGGCGTATTGAAAGAAAGAGGCGGAGGAATGGGATTTAATTTTGACGATATGGCGTATATCCCTATCCGTACGGCCCAGAAACTGCTTTTAGGCATAGACTATGTGTCTATGATCACGACGCAGGTCAAAGATCCGGACCTTTTGGATCAGACGGCGGATGAGATTACGACGCTCTTAAGAGAAAGGCATGATATCTCAGATTCCAAAGATGACGATTTTGCCGTGACGACGGTTAATGAGGCCAGGGAGATAGTCAATACCGTGTTCGGCGGGATCACCCTGCTTTTAATCTCTGTGGCCGGCATTTCCTTGGTTGTCGGCGGTATTGGGATCATGAACATT